>NZ_JABJWD010000072.1:0-36827 GCF_013155425.1 Gluconacetobacter entanii
TGCTTCATGATCCATACTCCAATCAACGCAAGGAAAATGGAATCACAGAGCAGACCTCAATACCAGAGGGTTTTTCGAACCCTCCATCTGTATCGATCATTATTGCACGGATTGTATGGTATATGGTCGAATGGAATATCATCGAATGTATGGAAATTCCATCCCATGTCAGCATACCCCTATCTCGCCCACTGGAAAGAAGAGATCAGCCGGAGTCCGAACGCGATTTACATGACGCTGGCCGATGCCCTGGCGCTTTCCATCCGCAAGGGCGACCTGAGGGAAGGCGACAGGTTGCCACCACAGCGCACGATCGCGGAGTATCTCGGCACCAATCTGACGACCGTGACCCGGGCCTTTACCGAGGCCCGCCGACGCGGCCTGATTGACGCAACGGTCGGCCGAGGAACCTTTGTCCGTGTCGGCGCGGGGGAAAGCCACTGGCGCCATACGGGACCGGCTGTGGTGGATCTGACCATGAACCTGCCACCGATCCCGCAGGAACCACCGCTTCAGCGGATCATCCAGAGCGACATCGCAGCCATCCTGAAACAGCAGGATCTGAACAGCCTGATGTCCTACCGGGTGACGGGTGGCACACAGGAAGAACGCCAGCTTGGCGCGAAATGGATCGCGCCCGTCATCGGTCAGCGGCGAACGGATGAAATCCTTGTCTCACCTGGTGCCCAGAGCGCTCTGGCGGCCACTGTCAGCACCCATACCCAGCCGGGCGATGTGATTGTCACCGACCGTATTGCCTATCCCGGCATCCGGACCATCGCGGCGCAGTTCGATCTTATTCTGGTCGGCGTGGACAGCGACATGGACGGGATGATGCCGGACCAGCTCGATCGCGTCTGCGCCGAACATCATCCCCGGATGCTCTACTGCATTCCGACCATCCACAATCCCACCACGGCCACGATGTCCCTGCAACGACGCAAGGATATCCTGAAGGTTGCCCAGCATCATCATCTGCATATTGCCGAGGATGACCCCTACAGCCTGCTGATGGACAATCCGCTACCGGCGCTGGCAGCACTCGACCATAGCCGTGTCAGCTACGTGGCTACCCTTGCCAAGACGCTCAGTCCGGGCCTGCGCATCGCCTATGTGGCCTTGCCCAATGCGGACATGACCCGACGGGTCGCGGCGGCCATCCGGGCCATTGCGCTCACCAATGCCGGTCTGCTCAGCGCGCTGACGGCGCGGTGGATGCAGACAGGGCAGGCGCATACGATCCTGCACGCCATCCAGAAAGAACTGCGCCTGCGCCAGTCCATTGCCCGCAGGGTGCTGGGGGAGGGGCATTGCATGAACCCCGACGGGCCGCATGTGTGGCTGAAACTGCCGGACTGGTGGGGCAGTGCGGATTTTGTGGCCTATGCCCGCAGGCGGGGACTGGCGCTGGTGCCCAGCACCGTTTTCACCATCAGTGGCGAGCCGCCGCAGCGGGCCCGGATTGCATTGGGCAGCGCACCGGATGCTGCAAGCCTTGAGGAATCCCTGCATGGCGTGCTGTCGGTCCTGCAACACAAACGCTCACCCGGCTTTGCCGATATTGTGTGACCTGCGCGCAGTGTCTGGAATCGATGGGACCATCTGATTCCGGGGCGCGCCATGCGGGCACACGGAAAAACAAAAAGGCACTTCATTCACGACTGCGTGATTATAAAATCAAGCTAAAACAGACCTTTATGGATACACCTTACGATTGTATGGTTGTCGTATATTTCTTGTATGCCTCTGTCGTGGCAGGATGGCGGCATGTAATCTGATTTGATCCGTTTGTACCTTTTTCATAAGGCATACAATATTTTGGCTCTCTGCCATCCCGTGCCACGTTTGCCTCGGCAACGCGGTCAGTCCCGGCTCCCTGCCGGAGACCGCAGCACACGGGAGAGATACCATGCCGAAAGTCGAACACGCTCCGTACAAAGACGGCGACTGCTTCGTCAATTATGAAAACAAGGTTTTTGAGGACGTCAAAGCCCAGCCCGGCGAAAAAGCCCTCATCACCTTCCACACCGTCGCCAATGAAGGCTCGGTCGGGTTCGTCAACCTGCTGCAGGCCACCCGCCTGATCCGCAAGGGCTTCGAGACGTCGGTGCTGCTATATGGACCGGGTGTCACCCTTGGTGTGCAGCGCGGCTTTCCCCGTCTGGGCGACGAAGCCTTTCCGGGGCACATGAACTGCAACAAGCAGATCGCAAAAATCCTTGAGGAAGGCGGAAAGGTCTATGCCTGCCGCTTCGCGCTTCAGGCCCTCTACGGCTACGGCGAGCAGAACCTGATCCCCGGCATCACGCCGATCAACCCGCAGGACGTGCTCGACATCATCCTGCTGGCCCGGCGCGACAACGCCTTCATCCTCAATACCTGGACCCTCTGAAGGCCGAAGGGAGGACCGCAAGCCATGTCCCGTATCGTTCGCGCCGCAGCCATCCAGATCAGCCCCGTCCTTGGTGACGATGGTCTGGGAACTGCCCGGAAAGTCTGTCAGGCCATCCGCGAGGCCGCCGAAAAAGGCGTGAAACTGGCGGTCTTTCCCGAAACCTTTGTGCCGTACTATCCCTATTTCTCGTTCATCCAGCCGGCTTTCCGCTTCGGTGGGGAGCATCTGGCGCTTTACGAACGCGCCGTCGTCATTCCCGGTCCGGTCACCGACATGGTGGCCGAGGCCGCGCGCCAGACCGGCATGGTCGTGGTGCTGGGCGTGAACGAGCGCGATTTCGGCACGCTCTACAACACCCAGATCATCTTCGACGCCACGGGTGAAATCCTGCTCAAACGCCGCAAGATCACGCCCACCTACCATGAACGCATGGTCTGGGGGCAGGGCGATGGTTCCGGGCTGAAAGTGGTGGAAAGCGCTGCCGGTCGCATTGGCGCACTGGCCTGCTGGGAGCATTACAACCCGCTCGCCCGCTACGCGCTGATGACCCAGCACGAGGAAATCCACTGTGCCCAGTTTCCGGGCTCGCTGGTCGGGCAGATCTTTGCCGACCAGATGGAAGTCACCATCCGGCATCACGCGCTGGAATCCGGCTGCTTTGTGGTGAACGCCACGGGTTGGCTCACCGAAGAGCAGATCAAGGAAATAGCCCGCGATCCCGCGCTGGAAGGGCCGCTGCGGGGTGGGTGCTTCACGGCCATCGTCTCGCCTGAAGGGAAGCTGCTCGGCACACCACTGACGGAAGGCGAGGGGATGGTGATTGCCGATCTCGACTTCGCCCTGATTACCAAGCGCAAGCGGATGATGGATTCCGTAGGGCATTACGCACGGCCCGAACTGCTCAGCCTGCTTCAGGACCGGCGGCCCGCCCGCACCGTTCATTACGTTGGGGAAGCCAATCCGGTTCCCACATCTACAGATGAGGCTGCGTCATGACCATTCCGACGCTCGGTACACTTTCTGGTCGCAAGCTCGTTACCGACCTGCAATCCTTCGGGCTGCAGATCGGTGAGCAGACCGGCGGCATTGCCCGCAAGGGAGGCGCCGGTCCTTCGGATCACAAGACGATTACCATTGCAGGCCAGACCGTCATGGTCCCGGTCTATACATCCGGCGCGCGGCATTCACCATTCCAGGCCAGCCCGCCGGACCAGCACGGGGCCAGCACGCTGCTACGCGATGGGCAGACACTGGGCACGATCCATTTTCCGGCCGCCCCGCGCTTTTACGGACTGAGCACGGCGGACGGCATTCCCTACTGGAAGATCGCCCTGCTGCATGGCCGTGACACGCTGGCGACCACGGTGCACCAGACCTGCATCCGCTATGCCGACCGGCGCACCTCCTGTCAGTTCTGCGCCATCGGCCAGTCGCTGGAGGCCGATCGGACGATCGCTTACAAGACACCGGCGCAGCTTGCCGAGGTCGCCAAGGCCGCCGTGGAACTGGACGGCGTGCGCGACATGGTGCTGACCACCGGCACGCCCAATGTGGTTGATCGGGGTGCTGCCGTGCTGGCGGAATCAGCCCGTGCCATTCGGGCGGCTGTGGATCTGCCGCTTCAGGTCCAGTGCGAGCCGCCGCGCGATCACGGCTGGTTCCAGCGCCTGCGCGACGCCGGGGCCGACAGCCTGGGTATGCATCTCGAAGCCGCAACACAGGCGGTGCGCGAGAAGATCATGCCCGGCAAGGCCACGGTCAGCGTGGATCGCTATATGGACGCTTTCGCCAGCGCCGTGCCGGTCTTCGGGCGCGGGCAGGTCAATACCTACATTCTGGCCGGTCTTGGCGACAGCGCCGCAGATATTCTGGCTCTGGCCGAACGCCTGATTGCGCTCGGGGTCTATCCCTTCGTGGTGCCGTTCGTGCCGATTTCCGGCACACCGCTGGAAAATCACGCGCCGCCTTCGGCCGATTTCATGAAGTCCGTGCTTGCCCCGCTGGGGCGCATGCTGCGCGAGGCGAACATGAAATCCACCGACATCCGGGCCGGGTGTGGCCGGTGCGGCGCCTGTTCCTCCCTTTCGGCGTATGAACAATGACCATGATCCTCGAAGGGGTGGAAGACCGCCCGTTCATCCCCACGGAATATGTCGTGCGCCTTGCCCGCACGCCGTGGGAACGCGCAGGATATCACGCGCTGCGTCACGAAGTATTCTGCACCGAACAGCATGTTTTTGCAGATGACGATCGCGATGCGATTGATGCGACCGCCATTCCCATCATCGCAGCCTGCTGCATGGCGGGGATGCCGGACCGGATCGTGGGAGCGGTGCGCATCCATGAGGCCGAGCCCGGCGTGTGGCGCGGTTCCCGCCTGGCCGTGCATGAAGATCATCGCAGGCTGGGGCGGATCGGGGCGGAACTGATCCGCATGGCGGTCAGCACGGCGCACGGACTTGGAGCCAGACGGTTCCTGGCCCAAGTGCAGGAACAGAACGTGCTGTTCTTCCGCCGCCTGCACTGGAAAAGTCTCGGGGCCCTCACCCTGCATGGGCTGCCACATCACGACATGCAGGCCGACCTCTCACGCTATCCGGCGCATGGGCTGGACCAGACCTGGCTGCTGCGCCCGCAGCCTCGTAACCGGCAGGTGGCATGATGGCACACGAACTGACGACACTGCTGCGCACGCTTCGACACGGTCGGGCCCTTGCGGGCAAACAGGATATTGCCGAAACCGTCGCAATTCTTGGTCGGGATACAAGCGATGGTATCCGCCTAGGAGATGACTGTGCTGCCATACCGGATGGCGATGGCTATCTCCTGCTGGCCAGCGAGGGGTTTCAGGACAGCTTCGTGCGCGCCATGCCGTGGTTTGCCGGCTATTGCGGCGTGATGGTCAATATCAGTGACATCGCGGCCATGGGCGGTCGCCCTGTGGCTGTGGTGGATGCGTTGTGGAGCGATACATCCGAGGCGGCCGCGTCCATTCTGACCGGTCTGCATGAAGGTGCGCGCACCTATGGCGTGCCGGTTGTCGGCGGTCATACCAACATGCGCAGCACCCATAATTCGCTGTCGGTGGCGATCCTTGGCCGTGCCCGTCATCTGCTGACCAGTTTCGATGCCCGACCGGGCGAAGTCCTGATCGCCGCCATCGACCTGCGCGGCCGCTGGCACGACCCGCACCCGTTCTGGGATGCGAGTTCCGCACTGTGTCATACTGAGGGGGCGGCACGCCTTCGGGGTGATCTCGATCTCTTGCCCGGCATTGCCGAGGACGGGTTAAGCCGCGCCGCCAAGGACATCAGCATGGCCGGACTGCTGGGCACCGCCCTCATGCTGGCAGAATGTTCGGGTATCGGCATGACCATCACGCTCGATGACATTCCACGTCCCGACGATGCACCAATGGAACGCTGGCTGTCCGCATTCCCCAGCTATGGCTATCTGCTGACGGCCCGGCCCGAGGCGGCCGGGGCAGTCATGGCCCGCTTTCATGGGCGGGGCATAGCGGCTTCTGTCATCGGTCAGTGTGACAGCACGCAGCGGCTGGATGTCACATGGGCGGACGAGAAGGAAACCTTCTGGGATCTCGCCCGGATGCCTCTCATGGGGTGTGCGCCATGAGGCTCTCCATCGGCATCCTGACCCATTCCACCAATCCGCGTGGCGGCGTGGTGCATGGCATGGCGCTGGCCGAAGCCCTGTGCGACGCAGGCCACGACGCCACGCTCATCGCGCCGGATGTAACCGGGGTCGGTTTCTTCCGCAGGCCCCGCTGCGCCACAAACTGCATCCCGGCTGTGCCCGAGCCCGACCTGCCAACGCTGGTGGAACGCCGTATTGGCGAGATCAGGGACGCCCTGCGTGGGCAGCCTTTTGACGTGCTGCACGCACAGGACCCGATCAGCGCCAATGCACTGGCCGAACTGGTGGAAGAGGGGCGGATACCGGGCTTTGCCCGCACGGTCCACCATCTTGACCATTTCACGCACCCGGTCCTTGCCGCGCGGCAGGAACGGGGGATCAGGGCGGCGGCCGAACTGTTTACCGTCAGCACAATGTGGGAAGATGTCCTGCGCAACGACCATGGCCGCGAAGCCCCGGTCGTGGGCAACGGGGTTGATCCCGTGCGCTTTTCGCACGTCCCAACCGCGCATGATGCCGCGTTGCGGGCGCGGTATCATCTGCCTGCCGACCGTCACCTGATCCTGTCCGTGGGCGGGATCGAGCGGCGCAAGAACACGTTGCACCTGCTGGAAGCGTTTGTGGCCCTGCGCCGCGAACGGCCGGACGTGCATCTGGTTGTGGCGGGCGGGGCCTCGCTGCTGGATCATTCCGCCTACCGCACCCGGTTCACGACGTATCTGCGCGAAAGCGGTGCAGCCGATCATGTCACCATCACCGGGCCGGTTGCGGATGAGGACATGCCCGCCTTCTACCGGCAGGCGGACGTGCTGGCCTATCCGTCCATAACCGAAGGGTTCGGCCTGTGCCCGCTGGAGGCGCTCGCGTGTGGCACGCCAGTCGTTGTGCCGGAAATCGCGCCCTTTACCGAGCATCTTTCGCGGGCAGATGCGCTGTGGTGCGACCTAGCGCGCCCCGACACCCTGTTTCTGGCCTTGCGGGATGCCCTTGGCGCCCAAAACCGCGAACGCTTCCGGGCCAGCGGCCCCGCAACCGCCCGCCGTTTCGACTGGGGCCGCGTCGCCAGTCGGCACCTCCCCGCATACCGGCGTCTGGCGGCGCGGTCGCGCACCGATGCCATTGCTTCAGGAGTTCTTTCACCATGCCCGAAATGACCTTTCGCGTGCGCTGGCCCGATGGGAAGGAGACTGACTGTTACTCCCCGTCGCTGGTCATAAGGGACCACTTCACGCCCGGTCGGGATTATCCGGTCCGGGAGTTTCTTGAAAAGGCGGACACCGCCCTGACGGACGCCAGCGAGCGGGTTCGCGCCCGCTACGGCTTCCCATGCAGCCGCGCCCTTGGCCAGCTTCAGGCCATAAGGCAGGCCAGTGCGCCCTTCCTGAACCAGTCCGACGCGCAGGTGCGCGTCCTGTCCTTCAGTTATTGAGACGAAAAGAACGATCATGACACAGAACGAGAAAACCATCCCCGTCATCATCGTGGGTGGCGGACAGGCCGGGCTCTCCATGAGCTGGTATCTCTGCCGCGAGAAGGTGGAGCACATCGTCTTTGAGGCAAAGACGGCCTGCCATTCGTGGGATGATGAACGCTGGGACAATTTCTGCCTGGTCACACCGAACTGGCAGTGCGAACTTCCCGGTCATCCCTATAAGGGGAAAGACCCGCACGGCTTCATGGTGAAGCAGGAAATTATTGACTACGTGAAGGGCTTTGTCGCCTCCTTCAATCCGCCCCTGCGCGAGCACACTGCCGTTACCTCCATCACCCGCCATGAAGGTGGTGGCTACCGCGTGGTAGCAGGTGGTGAGACGTGGCACGCAAAGCATGTTGTCATCGCATCAGGCGCATATCAGGATGCGGTCATCCCCGGCTATGCCAGCGCGATCGATCCCGCCATCCATCAGGTTCACTCGCAGGATTACCGCAACGCGGCCCAGTTGCCGGAAGGGGCTGTGCTGGTCGTGGGTAGCGGCCAGTCCGGCGCGCAGATTGTCGAGGACCTGTTCCTTGAAAAACGCAAGGTCCATCTCTGTGTCGGTTCCGCCCCGCGCGTGTCGCGCTTCTACCGTGGCCGCGACGTTGTGGACTGGCTTGCGGACATGCACTTCTACGACCTGACGGTGGATAATCACCCTCTGCGTGACGGTGCACGCGACAAGACCAATCATTACGTCACGGGCCGAAATGGAGGCCATGATCTTGATCTGCGCCTCTTTGCAAAGAAGGACGTTGGCCTGCATGGCACGCTGGAGACAATCCGCGATGAAGTGGCGCACTTCGCGCCGGATCTGAAGGAAAACCTTGATGATGCGGACAAGACCAATGCCGACATCAAGAAATCCATTGACGCCTACATCGCCCGTGAAGGGATCACGGCTCCGACCGAAGCCCCTTATGTGCCTGTGTGGGAGCCCGATGGCAGTAACACCCCGCTCGACCTGAAGGCTGCCGGGATCACTTCGATCCTCTGGTGCATCGGCTTCCGCCCGAACTATCGCTGGATCGACGTGCCGGTCTTCAACGGGGCCAACAAGCCGGTCTGGCATCGCGGCGTGACCGATGCGCCGGGCTTCTACTTCCTCGGCCTGCCATGGCTGCACACCTGGGGATCGGGACGGTTCTCCGGTGTTTCGCGTGATGCCGCGTGGCTGGCCAGCCAGATCACCGGCAAAGACGTGCCTGTAGCCTGAACGGAGTAAAGCGCCATGCTTCCATGGACAACATATGAGGCGATGTATGACGCGGCCACAAGCCAGCCAGAACAATTCTGGCTGGAGGCGGCGCAACGCATCACATGGAAGCAGGCACCTGTGAGCGCATGCAGGACACGGGCGGATGGCTGGCATGACTGGTTCCCCGACGCCACGCTCAACACCTGCCATAACGCCGTCGACCGGCATGTAGCGGACGGACGCGGCGGGCAGGCGGCGCTGATCTGGCATTCCTGCGCCACGAAGGAACGGCAGGTGGTAACCTACCGGGAACTCCAGGGCAGGGTGGCCGGGTTTGCCGGCGGCCTGCGCGCGCTGGGGGTGGAGAAAGGCGACCGCGTCCTGATCGCCATGCCCACCATGATCGAAACCGCCATCGCCATGCTGGCCTGTGCGCGGATCGGGGCGGTGCATGTGGTGGTTTTTGCGGGTTACGCCGGACCTGAGCTGGCTCGGCGGATTGATAGCGTGGCGCCGAAAGTCATCATCATCGCCAGTTGCAGCTTTCAGGGGCAAACCACCATACCATCCCAACTCGCCCTGAATGAGGCGCTAGCCGAAGCCGAGCATAAACCCCAGGCCTGCGTGATCGTGCAGCGAGCGACCTGCCCGGCTCAGCTTCTGCCGGAACGGGATCACGATTTCCATACGCTGGAACAGTCCGCGCCGGCAGAGCCGGTCATGCTGAGATCTGAAGATCCCCTGTATATTCTTCATACATCCGGCACGACAGGTCATGCGAAGGGCATCGTGCGCGACAATGGCGGGCATGCCGTGGCCCTCGCCCTGTCCATGGAGCTGATCTATGGCTGCGAACCCGGCGATACGTTCTTCACGACATCGGATCTGGGCTGGGTGGTAGGCCATTCCTACGGGGTCTATGCACCGCTGCTCAGCGGCTGCACCAGCGTGATCGTGGAAGGCGGCGCATCGGCTTCCGCCATCCGCGCGCTTTGCCATGAGCACGAGGTGAAATGCCTGTTCACCACACCCACCCAGATGCGCCTCATGCGGCAGGAAAGCCGCAACCTGTCAGGGGCCATCCTGCCTGCACTGGCCCGCATTTTCGTGGCCGGGGAGTATGCGGACCCGACATTGCTGGAGTGGGCACGATCCTATTTTTGCAAACCCGTGGTCAATCATTGGTGGCAGACCGAAACCGGATGGAGCATCACCGCGCATTTCTTTGGCCTGCCCGAGCGTGAGCCGGTTGCGCTCATGAACGACATCGGGCGGCCTGCACCGGGATTCCGTCCGGAAATCATGCTGTCCATACCCGGTGAACAGTGCGGCGAAATTGTCCTCTCCCTGCCGCTGCCACCCGGCTGCCTGGCTGGCGTATGGAAGGATGGAGCGATCCATGTTCCTGCAGCTTACCTGGACGAGACCGGCCAGTATTATCGTACCTTTGACGAAGGTATGATCGAGGCCAGCCGCGCCGTGCATATGCTCGGGCGTTCCGATGATGTCATAAAGGTCGCGGGCCGGCGAATTTCGGGCGTACAGATCGAAAAGATCATCGCCGCCCATCCAGAAGTTCATGCCTGTGCCGTAGTGGCCACCCCTGATGAACTGAGAGGCCAGCGACCTGTCGCCTATGTAGTACCTAACTCCGGCGTAGAAGGCAGACCTTCTTCCGAGGAGATAATCGGACGGGTCAATCACGCACTCGGTCGCTGGATTGGCCTTAAGGAAGTCCGCTTCGTCAAACATCTGCCAACAACGGTTTCAGGAAAGATCACGCGGAAACGCCTGTTGGTATCTTAACGTTATCAGGCTCGTACCAGATCATTCTTACGGAAAAATGGTGAGCTCAAACAGACAGTCCGGAGACTCTGCACTTATCAATATGTCATGGTTAAAGGATTATTAGAAAGACGACAGAATGGTAACTGAAGGCGTCTTCAAAAATCAAAAAAATAACAGATGCCTACATCTATCAGACAGTGCGAATATTCCAACAACAAAACCGTCTAGCAGTCTGCATTTATTGAAATTTTATATTTCTTATAACTGCGACTGAATCAGGATTTGGGGAATTACCCATGCAACCATCTCACGATATCGCGCTGCTTCTTGCACGCTTCCAGTTCGCCTTTACCGTAGGCGTCCATATTGTTTTTCCTGCCTTTTCAATCGGCTTGGCAGCCTATCTGGCCGTACTGGAAGGATTATGGCTTAAAACCGGCCGTGCGGCCTATCTTGATCTCTATCGATACTGGATCAAGATATTCTCGATCGTCTTTGGGATGGGCGTCGTCTCCGGACTGGTCATGTCGTATGAATTCGGCACGAACTGGTCAGTTTTCTCGCGGAAAGCCGGGCCTATTACAGGTGTCCTCCTATCGTATGAAGTCATGACAGCCTTCTTTCTCGAGGCGGGCTTCCTAGGGGTCATGCTCTTTGGCATGAACAAGGTGGGACGCGGCCTGCATTATGCAGCAACATGTTGTGTCTCGGTCGGCACACTCATCTCGATGACATGGATCCTGGCATCAAACTCATGGATGCAGACGCCGCAGGGATACACGATTGATGCTGCTACCGGTCGCTTCATACCTGCGGACTGGCTTGCCATCATTTTCAATCCCTCTTTCCCTTTCCGGCTTGTGCATATGGGTCTGGCGGCCTTTCTTTCGGTTGCCTTTATAGTAGGGGCGACAGGGGCGTGGCATCTGCTCAAGGCACGCCGTGCGGGCACCCAGGCAAGCGAACCAGTGCGCCTGATGTTTTCCATGGCGATGTGGATGGCAGCCTTCGTTGCCCCTCTGCAGGTCCTCGCCGGTGACGCCCACGGGTTGAACACGCTCAAATACCAGCCGGTTAAAATTGCTGCGATGGAAGGGGACTGGGAGTCAGAAGCACGTGCCCCTGAACTACTGTTCGGTATTCCCAACATGAAAACCGAACATACGGATTATGCCATCAGGCTGCCGCTGGCCGGGTCGCTCATCCTGACACACAGCCTGAATGGCAAGGTACCGGGCATGAAGGATTTCCCGCGTGACCAGCGTCCGCCTTCTCCCGTGATCTTCTTTTCCTTCCGCATCATGATTGCGCTGGCGATGCTTATGGTCATTGTCGGGTTCTGGTCACTCTGGCTGAGGCACAGAGGAACTCTGTTTAGCAGTCCGGGATTTCATCGGGTCGCCGTATGCATGGCACCGGCCGGTTTCATCGCATTGCTGTGCGGTTGGGTGACGACCGAGGTTGGGCGTCAACCATGGACCGTTTATGGTTTGCTCAGGACATCCGATAGTGTTTCCCCGATTGCTCTGTCCAATATGGCGCTGACGATGACCGTCTTTGTTGTAGTCTACGTAATCGTATTTGGATCAGGCATCGGCATTCTGGGCCGCCTGCTAGCACGCGCACCACAGGAAGGAGAGCATGAGACCAGCCCCTCTCATGCCCCGGATATTCTAGCCACAAGCACTCATCCCAAAGTCATCAATCCCTCTTCTGGCGAAGGAGCCTGAACATGATGGACGTCGCATACTGGCTTCCGATCATATGGGCCGTTATTCTGGTCGCTGCGATCACCATCTATGTCGTCCTTGATGGCTTTGACCTTGGCATCGGAATGCTGTTCGCCGTGGAACGGCATGAAGGCCGCAGGGATGTGATGGTCAACACCATTGCCCCTGTATGGGACGGAAACGAAACGTGGATGGTCCTTGGTGGCGCTACGCTTTACGGGGTCTTTCCTGGGGCCTATTCAACCCTGCTTCCCGCGTTTTACCTGCCGATCGTGCTCATGCTGGTTGCCCTGATCTTCCGGGGTGTAGCCTTCGAATTTCGTATCATGACACGCGGGACTGGACGCGAAAAACTGTGGGACGGTGGCTTCATGATTGGATCGGGAATCGCTGCTTTCTGCCAGGGCGCAATCCTCGGCGGAGTTGTTCAGGGAATCAAGGTCGTGGATGGAGCTTTTGTTGGCAGTTCAATGGACTGGCTGACCCCATTCAGCGTGCTGTGCGGACTGGCCGTCATGTGCGGTTATGCCCTGCTCGGGGCAACTTGGTTGATCTGGCGCACAACCGACGTGCTAGAAGCTTCCTGCCGCAAATGGGCGAAGCTGCTGGCAATCGGGTTGTTTGTATGCATCGTCGCTGTCAGCCTGTGGACGCCTATGTTGCACGCACCCTACCTGCGACGCTGGACCGAGTGGCCCAATATCGTATTTGTCGCACCCGTTCCCCTTCTGGTAATCGCACTAGGTTTTCTACTGACCATCGGTCTGCGTCGTGGGCATTCCAAAGGACCCTTCCTGTGTGCTCTCGGTTGGTTCTTTCTCTGCCTGTCCGGACTCGGGATTACGGTATGGCCGTATGCTGTTCCGCCCGGGTTGACGCTGTGGGATGTATCATCCCCCCCATCCAGTCAATTTTTTCAACTGGTCGGCACCGTCATCTTGCTGCCGATCATCCTGACCTACACAGTCTACTCCTATCGTGTGTTCCGGGGAAAGGTAACGGAAGCAGATGGCTATCATTGAGATTGTACAGGGCAATGGGGACAACGCGCCCCGGCGCCTTAGCCAGCGTATAGGTTGGTTCATCGGCATATGGACGCTTAGCACAGCAGCGTTATTCGCAAGCGCACTACTCGTTCACATGATCGTACCAAAATGACTAAATCTGTGGTTGTTCTGACAACCACAGATTCATTTTTTAACATTGATTATACCCAGTTGAATTCCTGCCACGATCTTATTGAGCCGTTTAGCGGCGATCTTTTGCCTGATTTCGGGTCGCCGGAAATAAATCGGTATCTCACAGAGCAACGGGCCGCCGTCCCATGCTGTTGCCATGATCCGCATTGAACTAGGGCGTTTCGTCAGTTAAGCGGGAGGATTATGCCGCTTGTACTCCCGTTTGATCTGTGATGTTTTCTTCCTGTTGATGGGACGGGAAGAGTGTGAATGCGACGGTATGGTCTGAGCGACAGTCAGTGGAAGCGGATAGCCCACGCGAGCCAGGCCATGCGTGCAGGACGACTGGTCATCATGGTGGACGATGACAGCAAGTAGAACGAAGGCGACGTGGTCATGGCGGCTCAATTCGTGACGCCTAAGCGGCCCAGAAACATAGCGAAACGGCCGACATTGCGAAGGTAATTGCGTTGCGTTCCCTGGGAGAACCGCCGCACCGCCATGTCATCAAGCAGGCGCTGGCGAAGGTGACTGATTGCAGCAATGCACAGGGACTCCGTCATCATCCGGGCTCCTTTTGGTGGGAAAAAGCCAGAGTGCTTGGCCCGATCAGGACAGTTACAAATAAAATAGATCTCTCACGCCGTGGTGACAGACTTCCATGTCACACCAATCCCGCGCAGCGGGTTCGTTCATTCAACTGATCGGTGCATGCGCGGACACTGCTCAGATCGGCAAGGTCCAGGGCAACCAGTTCAGATGCTCAGCCTGCGCGTTCTACCTCAAGTCAGACGAGGTGGTAGGCCTCCTGTTGTATTCCACATGAGGCTTCCCAAATCCCTAGGAACTGCGTTTTTTAAGAAGGATCTGTCATGCCCAGCCTGTTTGAGCCGATTGAACTGGGAAGCATTTACGCAAAAAACAGAATTCTCATGGCGCCGCTGACACGTGGCCGGGGCACCCGCGAGCATGTACCCACTCCCATCATGGCCGAATATTACGCGCAACGCGCTGGGGCCGGTCTGATTATCTCGGAAGCGACTGGTATCAGCCGCGAAGGTCTTGGCTGGCCGTATGCGCCGGGTCTGTGGTCGCAGGAACAGGTAGAAGCCTGGAAGCCTATCACCGCTGCAGTCCATGCAAAGGGCGGAAAGATCGTGGCCCAGATCTGGCACATGGGCCGCATGGTGCATTCCAGCGTGACGGGTCAGCAGCCTGTGTCCTGCTCGGCGACAAAAGCACCTGAAGCGCTCCATACTTATGACGGCAAACAGGCTCCCGAAATTGCCCGTCCTCTTACCAGGGAGGACATTGCCCGCATCCTGGACGATTATGAAAACGCCGCTCGCAATGCTCTTCAGGCAGGCTTTGACGGTGTGCAGATTCATGCCGCCAACGGTTACCTGATCGACGAATTCCTGCGGGACGGCACCAACCATCGTTCCGACGAGTATGGCGGTTCGCCGGAAAAGCGCATCCGCTTTCTGCGTGAAGTCACGGAACGCGTGATCGCAACGATTGGCGCGGACAAAACGTCAGTACGGCTGTCCCCCAATGGCGATACGCAGGGCTGCATCGACAGCCATCCCAAGCAGGTTTTTGTGCCGGCGGCAAAGCTGTTGAACGACCTCGACATCGCTTTTCTTGAACTGCGCGAACCCGGACCGAATGGCACGTTCGGCAAGACCGATCAGCCCAAGCTGCATGGCCCGATCCGCGAAGTGTTTAAGAAGCCGCTGGTTCTGAATCAGGACTACACACGCGATGAAGCGATCGAGACAGTTGCAACCGGTGTTGCAGATGCCATTTCATTCGGTCGCCCATTCATCGCCAATCCGGACCTCGTGCGTCGTCTGGAAGACAATCTGCCCCTGAACAAGGACGATATCCGCACCTGGTACTCGCAGGGTGCAGAAGGCTATACCGATTATCCACTTGCTCGCTGACACCCTATTTTTTCCCGCAAGCTCCTTCCAGGGAAAGGAGCTTGCATTTTAACTATAGAAAACATTTAGATGCCGACCTGATACTTGTCATGTGCAGGATGAAATCACTTGAATATTTCTACCCCCTGTCATGAATTTGAATGCTGCGAAAGCCTGTTTTTGGTAGTCCCTATGACAGCCGACTATCTCCTTTCTCCCAAGTCAGACGTTTCATTCCGGCTGTTCATGTGGGAAGAATTATCGTCGAATAAGGCGGCCATGATCTCTGAAGCGGATGTGTCCGCCGGTACCTCGTGTCCGCCCTGTGCGTCTTCACGCATGCCTTTGCTGTTCATACACGCGCAGATTCAGATCCGTGAGATCCAGGAGAGGCGTAGGGATCTGATGGACGCGTGCCCGCCTGACCAGGTCACCAATAATCTGCTGCGCCTCCACAGGAGCGCCCTGCAGCAGATCCCGGAACATGGAGGACGTCAGGGTGGAGTCCGTTTTCGTCAGGAGACTGACAGTGCTCTTCAGGGTGGCATCCCGCAGGGGATAACCGGCAGCAGCGGCCGTTGACGCACATTCATGGATCACCGCCTGTGCAAAATCCTGACCTGCTGGCTGGCTGGCGACATCCCCCACGGTTCCGCGCATCAGGCAGCAGATGCTGCCCAGGGCGGCGAGCAGAACCCATTTGTCCCACATGTCCTGCAGGATGTGGGTGGAACACACGGTTTCAAATCCGGGCCCCGACAGGGTTTCCGCAATACTGCACGTCGCTGGCGTCTCACGACCGTCCCGCTCCCCCACGGAAAGCCGGGGGAGAGAACCCGCCTGGACAATGCGCCCCTGCGCATCAAGCTTGCTGACGATAAAGCACGTCCCCCCCATGACCGCGGCAGGGCCAAAGCGGTCTGCCAGACTATCAAGATGCTGCATGCCGTTGAGAAGCGGGACAATCCATGTCTGCGGTCCCACCGCAGGCGCAAAATCGTTCATTGCCGCCATCAGGGAATAGGCTTTTACGCTGAGCAGGATGATGTCGTAGGGACCCTCAATCCCACCGGCCATCACCATCCGGGGGGCGATGGTGACGTTGCCAACAGAACTGATCAGGCACAGGCCCTCGGCACGGAGCTGCTGCAGGCGCCTTTCGCGCACCAGAAAGGTCACGTCATGCCCGGCGCCGGCCATGCGCGCGCCAAAATATCCACCCACGGCACCCGCGCCGACAACAAGAATTCTCGAGCCCATGACGCTGTTTCCTCTCTTTGGTCCGCCTGACGTGTTGCGGTTGAAGGCGAGTTGAAGCGCTCTGGAGGCAGGGGTCAAGACAGGTTCAGAATCTCGATCTTCCGGGGTGCCGGGCCTTGATGCAGGCCGCGTCGATATAGGTCTCGACGACCTGGAGACTTTTGTGCCGCGAGAAGCGCTTCAGCTCCAGGAGATCATACCCGTCTTTTGCCCCCGTGGTGATGGCGCCGCGGCGCAGGCTGTGTCCGCCAAAATCCCCTTCGAGGTGGGTGTCGCCGCATCGCCTGCGGATGATGTCCGTGACCGCCCGGTCCGACAGGGCGTGCGGCCCGATCCTGGGCGGGGCTCCGACGGGAGTGGCGCCCGCCCTGCGGTCCCGCGCGGACCAGATGCGCCGGAAGACCGGACCTTCCGTGATCCCGGCCTGCCGGAGCCAGGTCTCGTATGCCAGAACCGGGCAGTTCCGGGTCAGGCCCCGCGGGATGCCGATCAGAGTACCCTTGCGCTGGGGATCCCCCTTGGACCGGCCCAGCCGGATCTGCATGCCATCCTCGTCCACCGTGATGTCGTCCACCTTCAGTGCGGCAAGCTCGGAGCGCCGGAACGCACCGGCAAAACCGAGCAAAAGAATGGCCCGGTCCCGCGCACCGACCAGATCATGGGAACTGATGGCTTCGACGACCCGGACCAGCCTGTCCCAGGTGAGCGCAGTTTTCTGGCGGGGCAGGGTTTCTTTTGCTTCCCGACGGATGCCAGCAAGGGTTGCGGTCACCATCGGGTGGGCGGTGGGTACGGCAATCTGCGCCAGATGGTGCAGGTAGCGCAGGGCGGCACGATGCAGGTCGATGGTGCTGGTCCTGCGGCCCTGCAGCGCCATGTCGGCCAGATAGGCGGCAACATCCTCGCTGCGGGCCGGCAGGGCGGGCAGGGCATGGCCGGCAGCCCAGCGAC
Source organism: Gluconacetobacter entanii (assembly GCF_013155425.1). Taxonomy (NCBI): domain Bacteria; kingdom Pseudomonadati; phylum Pseudomonadota; class Alphaproteobacteria; order Acetobacterales; family Acetobacteraceae; genus Gluconacetobacter; species Gluconacetobacter entanii. The sequence continues at coordinate 17,557 of NZ_JABJWD010000072.1, forward strand.
ACCAGGACCGCACGGCGGCGCGATAGGTGCGCAGCGTGTTTTCGGCCTTGCTGCGGTGCATATAGGCATCGGCGGCCTGACGTGCCGTAGCCAGGCGGCCATCATGTTCGGGGAGGGGCTGTGCCGAGACGACGGAAAACCATTGCGCGACGGCAGCAGCCGGTTGCCCGACGGGCGCAGGGGGCGCTGCGTCTGCCGTCTCGGAACGGGAGCCTACGGACTGGAGCGGCCGGAACCAGGCCAGGAAGCTGGGCACGCCATCATCGATTTCCAGACCGACGGCCAGTTCAAACCCTGATGGGATATCGGCGACATGGTCCTGAGCCATCTGTTGGGCGGCCGACGCATACGGCACGCCTTGGGCGAGGGGGGTATCCGGGGAATAGCTACCGTCCGGCAATTCGATGCCCGCCAGAAGCAGGGGCAGGGGCGGTGTGAAACAGGCGGTCGAGAGGATTTCGCGCCAGCGCGCCGGATCCTGTGTCTCGGCCAGACGCTGCCGCGTCAGAGGGTCAACGCGGGCGTGCAACGCGGCCTGCGCGCGCCTGCTGGAGCCGAGGATCCGGACATCGCTCAGCATGGCAGGCTTGCCCGCGCGTATGGCCCCTGGCCGTCACTTGGGCAGCAGGGAAGGGGCACACAGACAGGCTTGGCGAAAAGGCTCGGAAACAGGCGCATTTCGGGATTTTAGCAGGCATTTTGGAATTTTTCATCTACTTCCGACAAGATAACTTATCGGAAGTAGATTTTTGATCGGTCGGATTTTGACTGGCAGGGAGAGGAGGGAGCAGAAAGTCCGGGAAACCCCGCCTTTCAGGATCAATCGGGCGCTTTTCCGTTCTCCAAAACCCGTTAACATGATACGACGTATTATATGAAGCACAAACGCCTTAATATGGTCAGGGTCAGGCAGCGCGGTTTTCCGCTGAGGGTGGGCAGGCTGTCCGCTTTCGCCGTCCGTCCGACGTCGGCCTGCAGCGAGTTTAGGGCGGAAAACCGGGGATCCGACCAGAATGGCTGAGATCGGTCGACCGCTGCAGGCGGCGCGGCCCCCGACCGGCCTGTCGCCGGCCACGGCACGGGCCTATGCGGCCTCCTGGCGCGCCTTTGTCAGGACCCAACCAGCCGATAGCGGCTTTCCGGTCGGCCCTGTGGCGGTGGCAGCGTGGCTGGAGGCCCGGGCGAAGGCGGGACGGCCGCGGCAGAGCCTGGTGGTGGATCGCGCGGCGCTGACGGCGTGGTGTGCCGCCAATGGCGAGGGGCTTGATGTCGCCCTGCCCGCTACGCGGGTGCGCCGGACCGGGGCCGGGGTCGATGTGGCTTCGCTGCTGGCCGCCGCGCGACGCTGCGGCCCCGACCTGTCCGGCCTGCGCGACCGGGCTTTGCTGCTGCTGGCGGCCACGCTGGACATCGGCGCTGAAGCGCTGGCCCGGCTGACGGTGGAAGACATCAGCGACACGACAGACGGCATGACCGTCGCCCTGCTGCGGCCCCGGTCCGGGCACCACCAGCTGCGCCGGTTGCGGCGGCGCCGGGATCCGGCCGTCTGTCCGGTGCGGTCCTGGGCCGCCTGGCGCGCCGCGGCGCAGTTGCGCTGGGGGGCAGCGTTCCGGGGGATCGATGCGCATGGCACGATCGGGGATCCATTGTCGGTGCCGGGGATCCGGTTCGTGCTGGACCGGACACTGGGACGTCCGGACCGCCCGGCCCACCGGGTACCCCGGACAAAATCCGGGTCCCCGCCAGAGTCCTCAGTTGGGACAGCGGCGCGCCGACGCACGACGCGGCCCGCCCCGGATTGGATCTGGACGACGTTGACGGTGAGCGGTCCGGTGGGTGCCGTGGCCCGGTTCCGGGCGGCGGCCCAGGGCCCGGGGATCATTCCCTGGCAGGTGGATTTTGATTACGAACAGGCCCGCCTGCTGGCGCCGATGGCGGGAAAGGGGGCGCAGGCGGTGACGCTGGCCCGGCTGCTGCGGCAGGCGTCCGAGCGCCTGCATCGGGTTGCCCTGCAGCATCAGGCGGCAGGCACCCCTGCCTGTGCCTTTGACCTGCACCGACTGGTACCGGTTCCCGGTCCCATTCTTGAAGCCGGGGCGGACTCCCGTGCGGCGGCAGCCTGGCTGCAGGCGCAGTGGGGCACGCTGCTACCGTTGCGCCGGGTGGAGGTCGAAGCCCCGCTCGACCAGCGCGCGCGCCGCAGTGCCCGGCTGGTCTACCACTTCTGGTCGGCGGAATGGACGCCGTGGCAGGCGCTGGAGCAGATACGGACAGATTGGCCAGAGCTGATGTTCGACATTCGGCCGCATTACGCACGCGCTGATGACAGGAAGACCGCCAATGTCGCCTGACGAGGACGAAGACTGGGGCGATCCGCCGCGCCGGCGGCCGCGCCCGGCGGTGCCCGAGTTCCATGTCGAGGGGTTTGACGGCCCGCTGGACCTGCTGCTGGATCTGGCAGAACGGCAGCGTCTGGATCTGGGCGTCCTGTCCATCGCGGACCTGGCGGCCCAGTTTGTCGCTGAGGCGGAGCGGTTGGCCCGCACGACGCCGCTCATGCAGCGCGCGGACTGGGTGATCTGGATCGCCCGGCTGGTGTTCCTGCGCTCGCGGCTGCTGTTTGCCAAGCAGGCGGAAAAACAGCTTGCCGAAAAAGAGGCGCGCCGGACGGTCGGCCAGATCGAGGGGATGCTGGAGATGCGCGCAGCGGCAGACTGGCTGGAAGCGAAGCCACAGCTTGGGGTGTCGGTTTTTGCGCGGGGCAGGGGCGCCGTGAAGAGCGGCGTTTTGGGAAGGCAGGGGACGTATTTCAGTCTAATGGAAGCCTGTCTCGGTACGCTGGAGCACGAATTGGCACGGGTCGAGACATCCGTCCCGATCTATCGGATCGATGTGCCCTCCTACTGGCGTGTGAGCGATGCATTGGCCTTTATCCGAGCGAAAATGAGAAACGGAACTTTCCGGAACATATGGGGCTGTGTTCCCGCGATGGCGTCTACCGAGCCTGAGGGAACGATTGGTCGTCGAACGGCTGTGGCTGCGACATTTGTGGCTGGGCTGGAATTGGTGCGGGCGGGAGATGCGTCAATCGATATGATTAAATTTCCCGTGGCGTGATGTATAGCGGTTGCAGACTCTCAGGAATGGTCAGGATCTCGCCATTAGATCCGCTTTCGCATGCGAAGGAATGGGACTACACGACTGAGTTTATGCTACACTGCGTATTGCTCATGAGAAACCGCGTCTGTCTAATGAAGTATCCCTCAATATCCTGCGTGGGATTACCGATGAGTCCCGTGCGAGAGAGATGCGACGATACTCGCGCCGGTACGGGCTTTCTGGCACATAACCCGAAGGCCGTAGGTTCAAATCCTGCCCCCGCAACCATCTGAACTTGCGATGCCAACGCATCACGAACCCCAGTCCGGAAACGGGCTGGGGTTTTCGTTTGTCCGCCTGACGCAACCGTCAGGATGCCCGCGAGATCGCCCCGGACGTCGATCTGGAGGCCCTTGTCGGACGGCGTGAGGATGATCACCTCGATCAGCGAGCGGATCACCTCAGCCGCCTCCTGGCGTTTTTCGTCCAGTTCGGAATGCAGCATGTCGTGCAGCCGCGCGAGCTGCCGGTGGTAGAACTCCGCCATCTGGGGATGGAGCAGGGGCGGGGGCGCCTCGGCGGTCGCGAGGAACTCCGTCAACTCCGCCTTGCGGGCTTCGAGCTTGGATCCGCGCTCCTTGACCGTTTCGATCGAAATCGCTTCCGAAAGGTAGAGATCCATCAGGCGCTGGATGTCGCGCTCAACCCGCTTCAGTTCTGATTCCGCTGCGCCGATGTCGGCCGATGCCTCCATGCGCAGTCGGTTCATCTCGGTGGTGAAGGCCGAGCAGAATTCGGCGAACAGGTCCGGGTCCATGAGGTGGTGACGCAGGGCGTCGAGCACGCGCCGCTCCAGTTCCTCGCGGCGCATATTGGTCCGGTTGTCGCAGGTGCCCTTGTTGCGGGCGGTCGAGCAGCCGAGCAAGGTGCCGGAGATCATCGAATAGCCGCCGCCGCAGCAGCCGCATTTGCTCAGGCCGGAGAACAGATAGCGGGGACGGCGCTTCTCGCGGAAATGGTCAGGCGAGGATGTGTCGCGTGTGTCGTGGCTGGCGCTGACGCTGGCCTGCCGCGCCTTGACGGCATCCCACAGATCCTGATCGACGATCCGCAGGTCCGGCACCTCCTGGATCACCCACTCGGCTTCCGGATTGGGGCGGGCCTGGCGCTTGCCGGTGTCGGGATCCTTGATGAAACGCTGGCGGTTCCAGACCAGCCTGCCCACGTACATCTCGTTGTTGAGGATCCCGGTGCCGCGTAGCCGGTTGCCATTGATGGTCGAGAAGCCCCAGGCCCCGCTGCCCGGTGCGGAGATGCCTTCGTCGTTGAGACGGAAGGCGATGGCGCGCGGTCCCAGCCCGGCTGCGAAGTCGCGAAAGATGCGACGGACCACCTCGGCTTCCTGCGAGTTGATGGTGCGGTCGCCCCGGATCGGCTCCCCATTGGCGTCGAGTTTGCGTACCACGTCATAGCCGTAGGCATTGCCGCCGCCGGACTTGCCCAGCTCGACCCGGCCGCGCAGGCCGCGATGGGTCTTCTCCGCCAGGTCTTTCAGGAACAGGGCGTTCATCGTGCCCTTGAGGCCGACATGGAGGTGGGAGACTTCGCCCTCGGAGAGGGTGACGATCCGCACGCCAGCATAGTTCATGCGTTTGAAGACGCCGGCGATGTCCTCCTGGTCGCGGGAAAGGCGGTCCATCGCCTCGGCCAGCACGATCTGGAACCGTCCGCGCTGTGCATCCGCGATCAGCGCCTGGATGCCGGGCCGCATTAAAGACGCGCCCGAGACGGCGTGGTCGGTATATTCCTCGACAATGGTCCAGCCCTGTTTTTCCGCGTAGGTACGGCAGACGCGGAGCTGGTCAGCGATCGAGGCGTCGCGCTGGTTGTCGGACGAATAGCGGGCGTAGAGCGCGACCTTCATGGCGGGGTATCCCTTACGGTCCGGAGCGGCGGCGCTGCTCCTGTTGCTGAGATCGGAACCAGTCCCGTGCCGCGCGACGGGCCATGAGGCGGACGAGCGCCACGAGACGCGGGTCGGGAGCATCGGGGCGCAGGACAAGCCGCAATTCGGGCTCGGGTGGTCGATACGCCGGGGCAATGGACTGGCTGGGTCTGTCGGTCATCGTTGCTCTCTTCCGACCGCATGGCAAGGAAAACAGATGCACGATCCGGACAGATGACTGTTATTTCAAAGGAAATCCGCATTGTGGAAGGTCGCGCCTGCGCGTGCTCCAGAGTGCGGAATCGTAGTTATGGGTAGTCCCGGATAGAGGCGCGTCGTACAAATACTGGCTTACGGCGGCGTGACGGAAGGGGAGGGCGAATCATGAACGATACGGAAGTGCCGATCCTCCGGCAGGCCGGATGAGCGGACGCGCCACCGACTCTTCGCCCACGGAAGCGCTGGCAGGCCTCGTGGAGCGGGTGACGTTCCACAACGCCGAGAACGGCTTCTGCGTTCTGCGGGTGAAGGTGCGCGGACAGCGCGATCTGGTCACTGTCGTCGGCCATGCCGCTATGATCTCGGCAGGCGAGTTCGTGCAGATGTCGGGGCGCTGGTTCAACGATCATACCCACGGGCTGCAGTTCAAGGTCGAGTTCCTCAAGGCCAGCCCGCCGACCACGGTCGAGGGCATCGAACGCTATCTGGGCTCCGGCATGATCCGGGGCATCGGCCCCGTCTACGCGAAGAAGCTGGTGAAAGCGTTCGGCGAGGCGGTGTTCGACCTGATCGAGCAGGAACCTGAACGCCTGCGGGAGGTGACGGGCATAGGCCCCAAGCGGGCCGAACGGATTGTCGGTGGTTGGGCGGATCAGAAGGTGATCCGCGAGATCATGCTGTTTCTGCACAGCAATGGTGTCGGCACCTCGCGGGCGGTGCGTATCTTCAAGACCTATGGTCAGGATGCGGTCCAACTGATCAGCGAAAATCCCTATAGGCTTGCGAAAGACATCCGGGGGATTGGGTTCAAGACCGCCGACCAGATTGCCCGGAAGATGGGGATCGCACCCGACGCGATGATCCGGGTGCGGGCAGGGATCTCCTACGCGCTCGGCGAGGCCATGGATGAGGGGCATTGCGGTCTGCCGGTCGGGGAATTGCTGACCAGCACCGCCGAACTGCTGGAGGTCGCCGCCCCTCTGATCGAGACAGCCCTCACACTGGAACTGGAAGCGGGCGACGTGGTCGCTGACAGCGTGGGAGAGACGAGTTGTATCTTCCTTGCTGGTCTCTATCGCGCGGAGCAGAGCATCGCCGAGCGACTGCATGCCTGTACCGTCGGCCGACCGCCTTGGCCGGAGATCGATGCTGAAAAAGCCATGACCTGGGTGGAGAAAAAGACCAGGCTCGCTCTGGCTCCCAGCCAGCAGGAGGCGGTGCGCCTGGCTTTGCGCAGCAAGGTTCTGGTGATCACCGGTGGTCCTGGCGTCGGCAAGACCACGCTGGTCAACGCCATCCTGAAGATCTTGACGGCCAAGGGCACGGACGTGCAGCTCTGCGCGCCAACGGGACGGGCGGCGAAGCGCCTGTCGGAAAGCACCGGATTGGAAGGCAAGACCATCCACCGCCTGCTGGAGACAGATCCGGCGACCGGCAGCTTCAAGCGGGACGATACCAACCCGCTGACCTGCGATCTGCTGGTCGTGGACGAGGCCAGCATGGTGGACGTGCTGCTTATGCGCTCCCTGCTGCGTGCGTTGCCCGATAGCGCAGCCCTGATGATCGTGGGCGACGTGGACCAGTTGCCGTCGGTCGGACCGGGGCAGGTGCTGGCCGATATCATCGCCTCCGGTGCTGTCCCTGTGGTGCGGCTGACCGAGGTGTTCCGCCAGGCGGCGCAGAGCCGCATCATCACCAATGCGCATCGGATTAACGAAGGCAAAATGCCGGAGTTGAGCGCGGAGGAAGGGTCGGATTTCTACTTCGTCGAGGCGGCGGAACCGGAGATCGGGCTGCGCAAGTTGCTGGTGGTGGTGAAGGATCGCATTCCGGCGCGGTTCGGACTGGACCCGGTCCGCGACGTGCAGGTGCTTTGCCCGATGAACCGGGGTGGCCTTGGTGCGCGGTCGCTGAATATCGAATTGCAGCAGGCGCTGAACCCGCCGGGCGAGGTGAAGGTCGAGCGGTTTGGCTGGACCTATGGTCCCGGTGACAAGGTGATGCAGATCGCCAACGATTATGACCGGGACGTTTTCAACGGGGATCTCGGCGTTATCGACAGGATCGATATCGAAGAAGGCGAACTGACGGTCTCATTCGACGGACGGGAGGTCGTTTACGGCTTCGGCGAGCTGGACGAACTGGTGCTGGCCTACGCCACCACGATCCACAAGAGCCAGGGATCGGAATATCCGGCGGTGGTCATCCCGCTGGTGACGCAGCATTACGCCATGCTGGCGCGGAACCTGCTCTACACGGGCGTGACACGGGGGCGGAAGCTCGTCGTGCTTGTGGGGCAGAAGAAGGCGCTGGGCATGGCCGTGCGAAACCAGGGCGGAAGGCGACGGTGGTCGAAGCTCAGGGAGTGGCTGGCCGGTAGCGTCGCATGATGGAGTGGCGGGGGTGAAGGGTGTGTCCCCATGTCGGCTTTCGCCCTCATGTCGGACATAAAAGTGGGCTGGCTCGCCTTTCGCATAGCGGACATAGTCCGCGCAGTCCCCCGCTATCACTTGGAGCAGAGAGTGGGGTGATCGTTATGGGAAATAACCAGCAAGAATACAGGCGCTTAGGTTGGCCGTAGCAAGACACGCCCAAAGCCACTGGGCAGCGAGCATAAATCATTCGGATCGGGCAACTATACTTTCGGTTTTCGGCCTTGACACGATGATGTTCGGTGCGGGCGGCAATCCAGATTTTCTGGACAGCGTCAAGATTCATGAAGGCAATTCCGAACCCAACCAGAAGGTCGAGCCAGACCGAATGGTGGCCGAACCTGATACGGAAGCAGTTTTCATTCTGGGTTCTATTGGTATATCAGGCATAATCTTCAAGTAGTTCGGTGCAGCAGTGGCCCATACCTGTCACTTGAACAAGGTTTCCGGAACTCCCGTTTCGTTTTCAGAAAAATTACCAAATTTGACAGCAAGAATAGGCAAAACAAACAGGTTAAGTATCATTGATGTCATGAGCCCTCCAAGAATGACAGCTGCCATAGGTCCTTCGATTTCCCGCCCAGGCGCATTCATATCAACAGCCAGAGGCGCCAGTCCAAGCGCCGTAACGAGCGATGTCATGAGTACGGGGACGACGCGGTCTCTGGCCCCCCGGAGCGCTGTTGTTACTCCCCATGTGAGATGTTCCCGCTCGACCAAAGTCTCAAAATGCGAAATCATCATCACCGAATTCCGAAGCGTAATCCCGAATAGAGTAACGAAGCCGACTGTTGCCCCAAGAGTTAGCGTTGTGCCGGAAACAATGATTGCCAGAATGCCGCCGACAAATGCGAAGGGAAGATTGACGAGTATCAGAGCGAGATTGCGCCATCCTTGTGTGATTATTGAGAGCAGAATCATGACCGCTATGGCAGCGAGCCCGGAATTTATAAACAGTTCCTTGCGTGATTGTGATTCAGCTTCCGCTGCGGATGTAAACTGAACGTAGGTTCCAAGAGGCAGTTTGATATTTTTTGCTATAGCCGTGCGTGCGTCCTGAACGAAAGATTGAGCTGATCGTCCTGTAACATTTGCGGTGACAGTCTGTGTTCTCTGTGCTCCCAGATGTGACACCTGATAGCGACCGTTCGTCTCATATATGTCTGCGACAGCGCGGAGTGGTACGTAGTTTCCGTGAACAGTATGCAGTGGCAGGAAGCCGACAGACGCAACATCATTACGACTTGCGTCATCAAGACGAACCATAACATTAAAAGCCGCAGAACGCTCGTATATCTGCCCCACGGTTTCACCCTGCCAGGCTGTATGGATGGATCGGAGTACATCCGCCGACCGAAGCCCCCAGCGCTCCAGATCAGCAGGGCGTAGCCGAATAGCAAGTTCCGGAACACCAGGGGGTGCTTCTATCCGGACATCTGTTGCGCCATGTATCTGATGCAACATGCGGACAATATTATTTGCCTGGATATCCAATACATCCAGATCATCGCCAATAATATTGATTGCCACAGCCGAAGACGAACCAGAAAGGGTTTCGTTTACGCGCATCGTCAAAAAACTACTGACAGAAAAACTGGCCCCAACGAACCCGTCAAGCGCTTTGCGAACGCGGGCATCAATCTGTCGGGAAGCCTTCCCATCCACCTGATTCAAATCAACCTCAAACTCGCTGGTATGTGGTCCAGACGTGTCCTCATCCAGCGAGGCGCGTCCGACTCTCTGAGCAACCGAACGGATTTCGGGAAGCTGACGAAGTTTTTCTGTAACCTGTCTACCTAATTTCAGAGACTGTTCCAGGGAAGTCCCCGGAGCAGCCGTCATATGAATGATAAGGTGACCTTCCTTGAAATCAGGAATGAAATCGCTTTCAAGGAATGGAAGGGCCGCAAACCCTATCAAGGTGGTCAGGATCATCCCGCCTATAACAAATCGGGGATGGCGCATTAATCTGGCCAGAAGACGTTCATAAGCTCTGGCGGTCCATCCTGCCAGGGGGGGCTCTCTCCGGGTTTCTCCAGGCGTCGCCAAGAGCCATGCGCAGAGTGCAGGTACAACGGTTACAGCAGCGGCAAGAGAAGCCATGACCGCAAGAACATAAGCTGTTGCCAGTGGAGCAAACAGTCGTCCCGAAAGTCCGGGAAGGGCGATGACAGGCAAGAAAACGATAATGACAGCAAAGGTCGCGTAAACCACTGCACTGCGGACTTCAACGCATGCATCGAGTACGACGCGCGCTGTAGATGCGGGCTGGACCAGAAGCCGGTTTTCACGCAATCGGCGTGTAACATTTTCGACCCCGATCACGGCGTCATCCACGACCTCGCCGATGGCGATAGCAAGCCCCCCCAGGGTCATGGCATTCAAAGTAACCCCGAGTGTCTCCAGCAACGACAGGGCTATCAGAATAGCCAAAGGTATGGTGGCGCAACAGATTGCAGCGGTTCGCAGGTCAAAAAGGAAAAGAAAGATTACGACAACCACCAGAAAACCGCCCAGAAGCAATGCTTGTGTGGCATTCCCCAATGCGGTCGTAATGAAATTGGCGGGTCGGAACAGGTCAGCATGCAATGTAATCCCCTGTCCCTGCAATTGCGGGCGGAAATCGGTAAGTGCCGCCTCGATTTCCCGGGTCACAGCCATCGTATTGGCACCGTACTGTTCCCATATATTAACCACAATGCCTGTCTTTCCCTCGATACTGGCCGCGCCGAAGGCGGGAATAGGGGCTTCAGTTACAGTGGCAATACTGCCCAGTGTGACAGCACCATTATCAGAGCGGACAATCACAGTGCGGGCCAGACTTTCTGGCGTCAGGGCCTGACCGTCAGACTGAAGAACGACTCTTTGGTTCGGGGTATCAATAAAGCCGGCCCCCTGTATGCCAGTTGCTTCCTGGGCAGCCGCAAGGACGTCATCAAGTCCGATATGATGCAAGATGAGTTGGTCTGGATGTACCTGTATCTGGAGTGACCGACGCTCCCCGCCAAACACACTGACTCCAGCCACACCAGGCAACGCCAGCAGACGCGGCCTTAATGACCAGTCAGTAAGCGTGCGCAACTGCATGAGGGACTGTTGTTCCGACGTCAGACCAATCACCAGTACCAGACCGGCGGATGAGGTCAGTGGCGTCATAGTCGGAGCATGAACACCGGCTGGCAATTGCTGTGCAACAACATTCATTTGTTCCCCGACCAGTTGCCGGGCGCGATAAATATCGGTCGATGTCGCAAACAGGACGTTGACGACTGACAGTCCCTGAATCGAAGTCGATTGCACGCGCTGAATACCCGGGAGACCGCTCAGGGCAATTTCCATTGGGCGACTAACCAATGTTTCGACCTGTTCCGGCGTAAAACCAGCGGCTTCGGTCTGGATCGTGACCCGTGGCGGAATGAATTCCGGAAACACATCATAGCTGGCATGTCTCAAGCCATACAGGCCATAGAAGAACAACAGACATGCGGTTGCGATAACCACGCCCCGGAAGCGGATCGAAAACCCGATAATAGCTGCCTGAAGGCTGAAAGAACGTCCCGTCATCAGTCGTCATCGCCTCCTGATTCAAGCTGAGCTCGGAATTCTTCAGACAGAAGTAATTGCGTACCCCCTACGACGATTTGCGTTTCGTGTGTGATTTGTCCTGGAGTATCTTGGATCAGGTAGCCACCTTCTCGGTCCGGCACGTCGGTCGTAAGGGGTAGGCGTGTAAATTTTCCGTGTCCGTTATCACGGTATATCCACGACTTACCTTGCAGCCAGATAATAGCTGATGCAGGTATCCGGATACCGGGACGTTCCTCTTCGGTAGGCAGGAGAACGGAAACATTCATGCCCGCGACAAGCTGACTTTCAGCCGACGCAAAATAGAAAAAGCTACGCCCCTGAATAGCAGGATCGGTCATGGTTACAGGAGACAAATAGTGGAGCATTGTCCCGTGTCCACCCGTGTTTCCATAATCGGTCACATCCGCCTGACTTGGTGGGGTTGGTAGATCCGTATCTGGTGGAAGGGTCACCTTGACCAAGACCACTTGTTGTTGAAGTAACTGTGTAATGAAAATTGTATTTTTTTCGGTAGCGTCAGATATGACCGAACCAAATTGCTGTCTGATAATATTAAGTGCGTTATTCACCCGGACCTGTTCTGCTTTTACCATAGCTGAGTTGGACTGAAATCTGGCTGTTGTCTCCTGGAATTGTTCCTGAGAGATATTCTGCCGGTCGCGATACAGTCCTTTGTCACGATCGAGTTTCGCACGGGCAAGCGTCTGCTGTGCCTGCATGCTCTCCAGCCGCGCTTTCATGTCAGCATAATCACTAACAAGAGTGATAAGTTGTGTTGCGTTCAGAACGTAACCATAGGCGGAAACCAACTTTCTCCAAGGCACGATGCTGGGTCGTGCAGAAGCGATGCCACTCTTCGTAACTGCTTCCGGGGAGACCGTCACGGTCGCCTCTGCGCCAAGAACCGAAACTGGTGGATCATCATCATCTGCAATAGCAATGTCCGCCACGTTTAGAACTAGGAAGACAGAAAGACCTACAAGAGGCAGCCAGAAGGCCCTCGCTTTCATGGTGAGTTCCTTTGGTTATTTTCAAGCAGGCCGGAAACCTGCGCGGCACTGGTGTGATCAAAAATGGGCTGCTGCATGCCATCTTCGATCTGACCTATGGCTTGCCGTTGCTGAATTTCTGCTTCAAGAAGAGCGGTCTCTGCTTGAATCTGCTCTATATGAGTCATAACCATCGTTGGTCGGTCGATTGCGCCTGACTGAAGGCGGTGCTGCATCTGGTTCAGCCTTACCCGTACGGTTTTGGCAAGTTCATCCGCCTGTAGCAGAATTGATGTCGTGCCGCGGTAATTGGCCGTAGCCTGCGAGATGGACTTAAACACCGTGTTCTCTGCACGCCGGAGACGAGCCGCCGCCTCATGCTCCTGCCCAACAGCTTCAGCTATGGGGCCTTCGTTCTGATTGAAAATCGGAATTTGCAGAGAGGGATTTACCTCAAAGCGATTTGAAAAATCCCAGTTATAGGAGGGACTGATGGTGACATCGGGATAGCGTCGGGAAACTTCGACCCGTAGAGCCTGTCGGGCGGCGTCATAAGACGCAAGAAGTTCCCGCAGATCCGCGCGTTGCATTACGGCTTGGTATCTCATGTCCTGTGAATCGCGGTATTCCATGAGGTCGGGACAGACATCAAATGCTTTTGTATCAAGAGCAATGGAATCAAGTGCTTCGGCAGGAACCCCGATTGCTCCTGCCAGAGCTGCCTTACGGACGGCATACTCGCGCCGCAGATCACTGACAGACAACTCGGCATGGATCATTTCCGTCCGTACCTGCGATATTTCGAGAGCGGATGCTCGCCCCTGATCAAAACGTGCCTGTTCCAGGGTAAAGAGTTCGCGTTTAGCTGCCGCAGTCTCTTCCACAAGCTTGAGGCGCCCGGATACAGCCCAGACGCCGAGAAGAGCAGACCGCGTGTCGCTGCGTAGTTTCCATGCAGTATTGATGACTTCCCATTGCGCGACCGCAGCCCGATATCTGGCTTCTTTGATACGGTGATAACGCCTGCCGAAAAATTCGATCAGTATTGACGCGCCGTAGCCGACGTAATGAGCCGATGGGCCACCCAGCACCGTGAAACTGGGATTGGGCAGTTGACCGGCTGTCTTGATTCCAGCGCGAGCCGTTTCCAGTTCAGCTTTAGCTACAAGGATATCGGGATGAAAATACAAGGTAGCAAGCGTCAGGCGAGTGATGCCCCATGCGTTTTCCTGACTCGATACGTTTGGTCCGAGAACTTTTGTAATGAATTCTTGCAATCCGGCATCCGTAAATTGACGGCTGGAAAATTTCTGGACATCTGATTCCGGCGAAATATTTGAGTGACCACTATTTGTGCAGCCACAGAGCAGGGGAAAAATCAGGAGAACGAATGCCGCATTATAGCGTGTGCGTATTCTTACCTGCTTAATATATTCTAAAGTATTATATGGTTTATACATTGATATGTCGTGATATATCTGATTTGTTATCTGTTAGTTCTACTCTCGATTGTCGCATAATCTGCACACCTCCACTAATACCAAGCATCGCAAGGATGGCAGCTACCGCAATATCCGGCCACGCAGAACGAGTGCCAAACACGCCCAGAGCTGCCAGCACAACGGCAACATTTCCGATCGCATCATTACGAGAGCATATCCATACGGAACGGCGGTTGGCATCACCTTTCCGGTGTGTCCATAATATGAGGGCACAGGCCAGATTGACCGCGAGGGCAAGCAGACCAATGCCGCCCATTGCGTCTGGGTGAGGCGGATGGTTGCTGTTCATTACCATCCACCCAGCATTGGCCATTACCCATATCCCAGCCACGAACAGGGTCAGGCCTTTCAGAAAGGCCGCGCCAGCTCGCCATCGCAATGCCATTCCGGCAACACTGAGGCTTATTGCGTAGTTGGCGCTGTCGCCAAGGAAATCAATCGCGTCCGCCTGTAAGGATGCAGATCCAACCGACACGCCAGCCCCAGCTTCAACGGCAAACATGCTGGCATTGAGAAAAAGCGCGATCAGGAGCGCTCTCCGCCATGATTTATTGATTGGTAGCGGCGTATCTGTGCATCCACCACAGCATCCTCCTGCCATCCGGCGCCTCCCTGACGAATCATCTGTTTTAATGTATGCTCCCTGTAGCAACTACAGGGTCAAGAGGCAGGGAATGCGATCGATTGGCGCCTTGGGAAAGGCAACGAATACCAAAGTCGAGACGATCCGCTATTATGAACGGATCGGACTGCTGGCTCCGCCACAGCGGACCGATGGCAATTATCGCGTTTATGATGATGCGGCGCTCGCGAGACTGTCTTTTATTCGTCGATCCCGTGATCTGGGTTTTTCATTAGATCAGGTAAGAACTCTATTATCCCTAACGGATCAGGGAACCCAGGATTGTAAGACAGTTGATAGAATTGCTTGTGACCATATGGCAGAGATTGAGCACAAAATTGCGGATCTCAAGGCATTGCGTCATGAACTTTCTACGATAATAAAATCATGCCGGGGAGGTAATATTTCAGAATGCCGAATTATTGAAGCTCTTTCTCCGTTTGATAATTAGTTCTCCTGACTTTTTTCGCAGCTAGTCGATTCTGCATTTGATGGGAAGATTACCCGAAATAATTATACGGCCTCATCCTCACGTGTCAGAATCTGAAAAATCCTCATGGAAAATTCAAGGACTATACGTGCTCCCATGGTGGCAGTTTATGATCAGGCCAGTTCTGAAGCAGACATTCTGCTGTCCCCCCCCTTTCCTGCCGGGAAAAGGCCGCGGATTTTGGGTGCGTCCGGGGCCTTCAGAGTCAGAGGGCTGCGCGGATTTTCGTGACGGGTTGAGAGGATGGGAGAGAGTCTCCTGTTCGCCCGTCATGGAGTGTTTCGCCATGGCGACCGCTATTCCCAAAATCAGCCTGAGTTCGTCCCGCGACATCCCCTTCAACCGGTTGGTGCTGTCCCAGTCCAACGTGCGGCGTGTGAAGTCCGGCCTGTCGATTGAGGAACTGGCCCGCGACATCGAGCGCCGCGGGTTGCTGCAGAGCCTTAACGTCCGCCCCGTCCTTGATGATGCTGGTGTCGAAACCGGCAGCTATGAAGTGCCTGCCGGTGGGCGTCGTTTCCGTGCCCTCGAACTGCTGGTGAAGCAGAAGAAACTGGCTAAGACGGCGCCCGTGCCGTGCGTCGTGCGCGAGGCCGGATCGGCCATCCTTGCCGAGGATGATTCCCTTGCCGAAAATGTTCAGCGCGTGGCCCTGCATCCGCTGGACCAGTTCCGTGCCTTCCGTGACATGCTGGAGAAAGGCATGTCCGAGGAGGAAGTCGCCGCAGCGTTCTTCGTCGCACCGACCGTGGTCAGACAGCGCCTGCGGCTGATGACCGTGTCCGACAAGCTGCTGGATATCTATGAGCAGGACGGCATGAACCTGGAGAAGCTGATGGCCTTTTCCATCAGCGATGACCATGCCCGCCAGGAGCAGGTCTGGGAGATTGTCAGCCAGAGCCATAACCGCGAGCCCTATGTTATTCGCCGCATGCTGACGGAGAAAACCGTGCGGGCTTCGGACCGTCGCGTGCGCTTCGTCGGACTGGACACCTATCTCGCGGCCGGTGGGCCTATCATGCGCGACCTGTTCGAGGCCGATGACGGCGGCTGGCTGCAGGATCCGGCCATTCTGGACCGGCTGGTCATGGAAAAGCTGCAGGAGGCGGCTGAACAGGTCCGCGCCGAGGGCTGGAAGTGGGTCGAAACCGCCCTGTCGTTCCCATGGGGGCACACAAGGCAGTTCGTCGAGATCGATGGCACGGAAGTGCCCCTGACCGATGAAGAGACAGCCCGTCTTGAAGCCCTGCGTGCCGAGCAGGAAGCCATCGAGGCTGAATACGCCCAGGCCGATGAATACCCTGATGAGGTGGATGCACAGCTGGGCGAGATCGAACAGGCCATTCTTGCCCTGGAAGCCCGTCCCCTCGCATTCGATCCCGCTGACATGGCGCGGGCCGGGGCCTTCGTCAGCCTTGCCAGCGATGGCACGCTGCAGGTGGAGCGGGGCTTCGTCCTACCCGAGGACATGCCGACTGAGCCGGAAGAGACCGATGATGCGGGCAGCGCCGATGAATACGATCGCCCCGCATATGATGGGCAGGACCATGATAGCACAGGCCATGGTTATCAGGAGGGCGACAACATCGCTCCCGACGTCGAGCCCGAGGAAGAAGACGGGATCAAACCACTGCCTGACCGGCTTCTCACTGAACTGACGGCCTGGCGCACGCTCGCCCTGCGGGATGCTTTTGCCAGCAACCCGCACATCGCGCTGACCGAAATGCTGCATACGCTGGTGCGTGATGTTTACTGGCAGACATCGGGTGCGGACTGCCTGGAAGCCTATGTCCGGGAAATTTCTCTGCCGGTCCATTCGCCCGATATGCCGGGCAGTGTGCCGGCCCACGCGCTGCGCCAGCGCAACGAAGGCTGGAAGCACGACCTGCCCGATGACGAGGATGCGCTGTGGCGCTGGATCGACGGGCTGGACGATGCCAGTCGAATGGCTCTGCTGGCGCATTGCCTGTCCTTCGGGGTCAACGCACTCTACGAGCGCATGCCCGCCTACGGCGCGGTGTCTCAGCGCAGCGTCACCGAGCGCCTCAAGCGGGCCGATCGTCTGGCGTCGGCCCTCAGCCTTGATCTGGTTGAGGCGGGCTGGCAGCCGACGGTCGAGAACTATCTCGGCCGGGTGACCAAGGCGCGCATCCTGCAGGCGGTGCGCGAAGCACGCGGTGACGAGGCGGCTGACCGTATTGCCCACCTGAAAAAGCCCGACATGGCGCGCGAGGCCGAGCGGCTGCTGGATGGTTCGGGCTGGCTGCCCGAGGCGTTGCGCACGGCAGGAGGTGCAGAGCAAGTGCCGGTTGAAACGGCAACGGTGGACGAGGGTATGGAGGCCATCGCCGCCGAGTAACCCTTATGAGGTCTGGAACTTTGAGACAGCGGCTTCCGGGCACCGGAAGCCGCTTTTTTTATGTCCGGCGCCCCGGAAAGAGGGAGAGGGCGGCTTCGCCTTCTGTGCCGAATAACCGGCATCAGAGGAGAGTTTTCCATGACCACAGCCACCATCCTGCCCCCTGCGTCCCGTGGCGCCGCATCTGGCGGTTTCCGGATTGATCCCTCCCGTGGCGAACGCAGCACCCGCGTATCGTCCGAATGGTTCTCGCGCCCCGATGACGAGCGGTATCTCTCGCTGTCCGACCTGCATGCCGCGACCTTGGCGCGGGCGGATCGGGCTACGGCCCGCACTGTCGAGAGCCGCGCCATCCGTGTGGAAGCATCCCGCGACAATACCGAGCGCCTGACCTTGACCGTGCCGGGGCAGAATGAGCCGATCGCGCCCACCCACTGGTCCTTTGGCCAGATGTGCAGTCTTGTCGGCGCACCATCGTCCTATCTGCGTAACCTTCCGGCCCCACTGGCGGCGATCAATTTGCAGCATGGGCTGCTGTCGCATCGCGCCGAACTGGTGAAAACGCTGGAAACCGAGGACGGGCGTGTGGAACTGCGCGCCGTGACGGGGCCAGATTACGGCCGCATCTGGGACCACGAACTGGTTGGTGCAGTACAGAAAATTGCCGGTGACGGCACAGGCGATACCAACTGGAAGGTGCCGGGCGTTATCGACTGGGCGACCATGACCCATAATCCCTATGTCGACATCACGAAGGAGACCACGACGCTCTACGCATCGGATCGCGATGTCTTCCTGTTTCTGGTCGACGACACGCATCCGATCGAGGCCGGACGCCTGCCCAATGGCGATCCCGATCTCTATTTCCGGGGCTTCTATGCCTGGAATTCGGAAGTCGGAAGTAAAAGTCTCGGTATTGCGTCGTTTTATCTACGCGGAGTGTGCCAAAATAGAATGCTCTGGGGCGTGGAAAATTTCGAACAGATCACGATCCGGCATAGCAAGTTTGCCGCCTTGCGCTTTGTGCATCAGGCGACACCGGCGCTCCGGAATTTCGCTACGGCCAGCCCGGCCTCGTTCGTCTCCGGCATTCAGGCGTCACGTCGTGCGCTGGTTGCCAGAACAGATGACGATCGGGAAAGTTTCCTGCGTCGTCGTGGGTTCTCCAAACCGGAAACCACCAGGATCATCGAAACTGTGCTGCACGAGGAGGGACGCAAGCCCGAGAGCGTGTTCGATTTCGTACAGGGAATTACGGCGTTGGCCCGTACGAAAACCAACCAGGACACACGACTGGATCTGGAGGGCAGGGCACGCAAGCTGATGGAGAAGGTCGGATGAGCGGGCCTGTCATCAGAAAGTGGCGTGGTGGGGAAGGGGCGGCGGACAGGGGCCGCCGCCTTTTGCCTGTCGGCAGGTCAGTCGTTCAGGCTGTCCTTGAGCGCCTTGGCAGGCGTGAAGGCCAGCTTGCGCGAGGCCGCGATCTGGATGGTCGCACCCGTGGCCGGGTTGCGGCCTTCGCGGGCGGCGACTTCCCTGACCTTGAACTTGCCGAAGTTCGGCAGGGTGATTTCATCACCGGCCTTGGCGGCGGCGGTCATCGCTTCGATCAGTGCGTCCAGCACCTTGCGGGTATCGGTTTTGCTCGTGTCGGTGGTGGTGGCGATATGATCGACCAGATCGGCAATCTTCATGAAACTATCCTTTTGCATTCGGGCCTGTGCCCGTTGCCTCTGCCGTTACGGGGGAATCATGGCGGCATCAAGCCTGCAGGGAGGGTGAGATGACAGATACGCAGTCATGGGATGCTGGCGATCTGGCCCGCAGGCTGGCTGAAAATGCCGAGGCGGTCTGTTGGCATTACCTCTCGGCCGGGCGACGGCACGGCAATTACTGGCTGGTCGGCGACGTCCACAACACGCCGGGACGGTCGCTCTATGTCCGCCTGCATGGTGGACCGGACGGCCGTGGCCGTGCGGGGAAATGGACGGATGGCGCGACGGGGCAGCATGGCGATCTGCTCGAC
>NZ_JABJWD010000073.1:0-73140 GCF_013155425.1 Gluconacetobacter entanii
CCTTCTCCCCCGGCCGAATCCGGTGCGGCCACGCCTGCCCCCCGGGGACGCGGTTTCCTGTCCCTGTTCGGGCGGCGGCGCAACAGCGACCAGGGCCTGCGGCATTCGATTGCGGCACTGGTCAAGGAAGCGGATGCGGCGGCCGATGACACGACGGAATCCCCATCCTCGGAACTTGACCGGCAGGAGCGTGCGCTGCTGGCCAATGTCCTGCGCCTGCGTGGCATCACCGCCGATGACGTGATGATCCCGCGCGCCGATATCGTGGCCATGCCCGCCTCCATCAGCCTGGATGAGGCACTGGCGATGATGCGGCGTGAAAACCATTCGCGCATGCCGGTCTATCGCGACCAGCTTGATGACATCGTGGGCATGATCCATGTGAAGGACCTCATCGCCTATCTTGGCACCAGCGAGGCCTTCAGTATCGAACCGCTGCTGCGCCAGCCCCTCATGGTGGCGCCACAACTGCCGGTGCTGGACCTGCTGTTGCAGATGCGGTTGCGGCATGTGCATCTCGCGCTTGTGATTGACGAATATGGCGGTATCGACGGGCTTGTCACCATCGAGGACCTGATCGAAACCATCGTGGGCGACATTTCCGACGAACATGACGAACCCACGGTGGCGATGCTGCAGGAACGCAATGACGGCACGTTCGACGTCGATGCGCGCCTGCCCATCGCACAGTTCGAACAGCGCACCGGCCCCATCCTGACGCAGGACGAGCGCGAGGCGGAAATCGAGACGGTGGGCGGCCTTGTCTTCCGGCTGGCGGGCCATGTGCCGACCCGGGGCGAGGTCGTGACGCATGAAAGCGGCACGGTCTTTCGCATCCTTGATGCGGATGCCCGCCATATCCGCAAACTGCGGGTCCGCCCGGTTGCCGATCCCGTGGCGGACCCGGTACCCGCGCCCCAGAAATAGGACATGCCCGTCGCGGCCGCATGACACGCAGGTGACGCCCGACATGCCGGTCAGCCCCGCTGGCGGTCATGGCCGGGCGTCATTGGCCTTGACGCACCCGTCCTTTGACAGTTCTTTGCGATATCACGATGCGTTTTCTTATCCGGAGGTCCGCTGCAATGCTTATCAAACGTCGCACACTGCTTGCTTCCGCCGCGCCTGCCCTGATGCTCGGCGCCGGGGTGGCTTCGCGCGCGCGGGCACAGGCGGCCGATCCGCGCCTTGCCATCCGCGCGCTGGGCAATCCGTCCGCCAAGGTGCATGTGGAGGAATGGTTCTCCCTGACCTGCACCCATTGCGCCCGCTTTTCGCAGGAAGTCTTTCCCGAGGTGCGCAGCAAGCTGATCGACACGGGGAAGGTCTATTACATCTTCTGTGATTTCCCGCTGGACCAAGTCGCGCTGTCGGCCGCGATGATCGCGCGCGCCCTGCCCGGCGACCGGTATGAGGCGTTCGTGCTGGCCCTGCTCGCCAGTCAGGACCGCTGGGCGTTTGGCAAGGATGTCAACCCGCAGGACGAACTGCGCAAGATGGCGGCGCTGGCGGGCATGTCGGCGGAGCAGTTCCAGCAGACGCTGGCCGATGACAAGCTGCGTCACGCCATCATGGACGAAGAAGACCGCGCGCAGGCCCAGTACAAGATCGACGGCACCCCGACGTTCCGTTTCAACGACAAGGAACAGGTCTCCCAGGAACTGACCTATGAGCAGTTCGCCCAGAAAGTCGATTCCCTTTCCTGATTTCCCAAGGCAGCCGGTTTCTTCATGACAGCACGTTTCGCCCGCCTTCGCATTGCCGGATTCAAGAGTTTTGCCGATCCGGCATCCATAGAAATCCTGCCGGGCCTGACGGGTATTGTCGGGCCCAATGGCTGTGGCAAGTCGAATGTGGTCGAGGCCCTGCGCTGGGCCATGGGGGAAACGTCCGCGCGGTCCCTGCGCGGGGGGGAAATGGATGACCTGATCTTCGCGGGCACCGCCGCACGCCCCGCGCGCAACACGGCGGAGGTCACGCTGTCACTGGAGGGCACGGCCGAGGTCGCCCCGCCCCCGTTCCAGGGGCAGGATGAACTGCAGGTCGTCCGGCGTGCCGAACGTGGCGCGGGAAGCGGGTATCGCATCAATGGCAAGGCCATGCGCGCGCGCGACGTACAGACCCTGTTTGCCGATCTGGCGTCGGGGGCGCGTTCGTCCGCGATGGTCAGCCAGGGGCGCGTCTCCGCCCTTGTGAATGCCCGTCCCGAAGAACGGCGCACCATTTTGGAAGAAGCCGCCGGCATCACCGGCCTGCATGGACGGCGGCATGAAGCGGAACTGAAATTACGCGCAACCGAGGCGAACCTTGAACGTGCGGAGGACCTGCGCCTTCAGCTTGAGGCACGCCTCGGCGACCTGCAGGCGCAGGCGACGCAGGCCGCGCGGTATCGGGAACTGTCGCAGGGACTGCGTGAGAGCGAAACCATGCTGCTTGCGCTGCTGCATGCGCGTGCGCGCAATGCGGTGACGCAGGCGCGCGACACCCTGCATGCCACCCGTCAGGCGCTGGTCGCGGCGGAACAGGCCGCCGAAGACGCCACCATCGCGCAGTTCGAGGCAACGCAGGCCCTGCCCGGACTGCGCACGCAGGCCGACACCCAGCGCAGCCTGCTGGAACGGCATCGCGTGATGGCGGAAAATATCGCAGCCGAGGTCGCCCGTGCCAACGCCGCCGTGGCGGAGGCGCAGGCCCGCCTGGAGCAGTGCCAGCAGGATCATGAAGCCGCCCTTGCACGTCAGGGCGACGCCCGGACCATGCTGGAACGGCTGGAGACGGAACGTGCGGACGCACAGGCCGCCCTTGACACCCTGCCCGAACGTCGGGCGCAGGCGCGTGAAGAACTCGCCCGGCTAGAGGCGCAGGCGCGCGATCAGGGCGAGGCCCTTGAAAAGGCGAGCGTTGCCGCGCGGGAAGCGCAGTTGCGCTTTGCCCAGATGGAAGAGGCCCGCACCGCCGCCAGCGAACGGCAGGCACAATTGCAGGCCCGCCATGACGAGATCGCGGCGGAGATTACGCGCCTGCGCGCGGAAATGCCCGACGCGGACATGCTGGCGGCCCTTGACGGCACGGTGGCGGAGGCGACGCAGGCCGCCCGGCAGGCCCGCGCCGAACTGGAAACGGCAACACAGTTTCAGTCCGACTGTGTGCTCAAGGCGAATATCGCACGCAACGAGGCGGCGGAGACCCGGCGCCAGCACGAGCAGGCCGCGCAGGAACTGGCGCAGGCGACCGCGCGGCTGGAAACCCTGCAACGCGATCATGCCGCGCTGAACAGGCGTGAGGCGGAGGCACGCGAACTGCTGGTGGCGCAGGACCGGCTGGCGGCGCTGGGGCACGATGTCACGACGTCCGAGGCCGCCTTTGACGCCGCGCGTGAGGCGCTTGAACGTGCGGAGGTCGTGCGCACCGAACTCGCGGCGACGGAAATGGAAGTCCGCGCCCGTGTGGAACAGGCCGCCACACGGCGCACCACGCTGGAGCAGGCGACCCGTGCCGCGCGTTCCGCCTGTGCACGCGCGGCGGCCCAACTGGCGTCGCTGGCGGAAGAAACCGCCCGGATCGAGCGTGAGGCCCTGCCCCCCGGCAAGCTGGAAGAAGCCATTGCGGCGCGCAAGGCGGCCGAGCAGGATCATGGCCGTGCGGAAGAAGCCCTGCAGGCGGCGGAACGGCGGATTGCCGAGAGCCGCACCGAAAGCGAGGCACAGGCCCGCCGTCTGGGTGAACTGACCGCCGCACTGACGGGCATGGACGCCGAAGCCGACGGACTGGCCAAGGCCCTTGCCGCCGATGGCGCGGCGCAGGACAGCGGTGCCCCCGATATCGCCACGCTGCTGCATATTCCCGAAGGACTGGAAACGGCCCTTGCCGTGGTGCTGGCGGAGGGGCTGGAAGCCTCGGTTTCGTCCGCGGCGGCGCGGCAGTGGCGCGATTTGCCCGCCCTTGACGTCCCCGCCTTTCCCGCAGGGGGCATCCGTCCCCTGCGGACCCTGATTGATGCGCCCGAAGCACTGGCGCGCGTGCTGGCGTTTGCCGGACTGCTTGACGATGGGGCGGATGGGGATGCGCTGCAGCGCCAGCTTGCACCCGGACAGTGCCTTGTGACCCGTGACGGGGCATTGTGGCGGTGGGATGGGTACCGGCTTGCCGGAAACCTGCCCAGCCGTGCGGCCCTGAAACTGCGCCAGATCAACCGCCTGCGTGACATTCGCGCCGAACTTGAACGGCTGCGCGCTGAACTTCCGGATCGCAGGCAGGCGGCCAGTGACGCACAATCCGCGCTGGATGCGGCCATGGCCGCGATGAAGGAAACCCGCGCCCGTCGGGCCGGTGTCGAGGAAAAGCTTGGTCAGTTGCGGCGGCAGGAATCGGAACTGGGACGGCAGGATGCGGCGGTGCGCGCGCGTCTGGATACGATTGCCGTGCAACTCGATACCGCACGCGCCGCCGATGCCGAGGCACGCCAGACGCTGGAGGCCGCGCAGCGCGAGGAAGCGGCCGAGCCTGCCCCCGCCCTGCTGCAGGCGGAACTTGAGCGTGCGGCGGCGGCAGCGGTTGCGGCCCGGCAGGAGGAAGCACAGGCCCGTCAGGCCCGCCAGGACACTCAGGCAAAGCTTGAATCGGCCCGGCGGGCCCTTAATGAAGCGGTCAACCGCCATGGCGAGGCGGAGACGCGGCTCCAGGCGATTACGCCCGCCCTTGCCCGCATGGCGCAGGACCTTGCACAGGCCGGGCAGGATCATGAACGGGCACAGGCCTATCAGGTCTCGCTCCCGCCGCCAGAACAGGCCGCAGCCATACTGGACGCCGCGCAGCAGGCGGCGGAAGCAGCCGCGCAACGCCTGTCCGCCGCACAGGACGGCCGGGATGCGACACAAAAGGCGCTTGAGGACGCAACGCAGGCCCGGACCGAGGCCGGGAACCGCCAGCATGAGATCCGCAGCATTCTCGACGCGCAGGAACCGCGCCTTGACGAGGTGACGCGCGAACTTGCCGCCATTTCCGAAACCTGCGCACGCATCGCCGCCGATCAGGCCGCCCTGCCCGACCGGGATGTGCTGGCCCGCGAACTCGAAGCATTGCGCGGGGCATCAGCGGCAACACGGCAGGCGGAGCAGGAACTGCGCGACCTGCTGGGACGTATCGAGACGGAACATGACGCCCTGACGCAGCGTATTTCCGCAGCCGTGGCTGGCCTGGCGGAATGGCGCGAACGGGTGGAGGCGACGCAGCGCGACGTGGCGGCCACGCAGGAACGCCTGCGTGTCGCGCAGGAAGATCATGCCCGCACGGCGCTGCAGCCCGAGGAAATCACATCGCGTAGCGAAGCCGTCACCACCGACCTGTCCACCGCGGAGGAGCGGCATAACCAGTCGGCGGAGGCGCTGAAGGCCGCGGAAAACAGGCTGGCCGAGGCGCAGGCTGCCCGTGAAAAGGCGGATGCCGCGATGATCAGCATGCGTGAGGATGTGCTGCGCGCGGAAGGCAGGCAGGAGCAGGCCGATGCCATCCTTGCCCAACTTCTTGCGGAATCGCAGCCGCCAGCCGGTGTCGTGCCGACCGACCTGAGCGAATCGGCCGAAGCCGGATTGCGTCGCAAGGTCGGCCGCCTTGTGCGTCAGCGCGATGAACTGGGGCCGGTGAACCTGCGTGCGGAGATCGAGGCCAACGAGGCGGGAGAGAAGATCAATACCATCATGACCGAACGCGCGGAGCTTGAATCCGCGATTGCCCGGCTGCGTGGGACGATCGGCAACCTCAACCGCGAGGGACGGGAGCGGCTGATGGCGGTCTTTTCGCAGATCGACCACCATTTCCAGTCCCTGTTTACGCGGATGTTCAATGGCGGGCGTGCGCATCTGGGCATGGTCGGCAATGACGATCCCCTGCAGGCGGGGCTTGAAATCTATGCCCAGCCGCCGGGCAAGAAACTGGCGACCCTGTCGCTGCTGTCCGGTGGGGAGCAGGCACTGACGGCGCTGTCGCTGATTTTCGCGGTGTTCCGCTGCAATCCCGCCCCGATCTGCGTGCTCGACGAAGTTGATGCGCCGCTTGATGACGCCAATGTCGGCCGGTTCTGCGGCCTGCTTGGCGATATGGTGGCGGAGGCCGGCACGCGGTTCCTGGTGGTCACCCATCATCAGTTGACGATGGCGCATATGGACCGATTGTATGGCGTGACCATGCAGGAACGCGGGGTCAGTCGCGTGCTGTCGATCGACCTGGAACGCGCCTCGGCCATGGTGGCGCAGGAGAATGCATCCCCCGCGCACGCCGTATCACCCTGACGCCGATAAAGACACGGCACAGGCCGTACCAGCCTGTCCCGCGGGACAGGCTGGCGGTTCGTTATGGTCAGGACGGAAGCATGGAGCCCGTTTCGATGAAGCGCTGGTGCCATGACAGGGCTTCGGTCAGCAGGTGCGGAGACTGCTGCCCGAACGACCCGGCGCGGGCGCGCTTGTAGTAATCCTGCAGCATCGGGCGATAGTCGGGATGCGCGCAGTTGGCGATGATGACTTCGGCGCGCTGCTTGGGCGACAGGCCACGCAGGTCGGCCAGCCCCTGTTCGGTCACCAGTACCTGCGAATCCTGCGTGATGTGATCGACATGCGACGCCATCGGCACGATTGCCGAAATCTTGCCGCCCTTGGCCGTCGAGGGCGTCATGAAGACGGAGATGTAGGCATTGCGGGCAAAGTCGCCCGAGCCGCCGATGCCGTTCTGGATCTTCGATCCCATGATCTGCGTGGAGTTCACGTTGCCATAGATGTCGGATTCGATCAGGCCGTTCATCGCGATACAGCCAAGGCGACGGATCAGGCCGGGATGGTTGCTGATGTCCTGCGGGCGCAGGATGATCTTCTTCTGGAACTCCCGCATGCGCGAATTCAGCGATTCCGCAGCCTCGGGGCTGAGCGAGAACGCGGTGGCCGAGGCGACGCGCATCTTGCCCGTTTCCAGCATGCCCAGCATGCCGTCCTGGATCACCTCGGTGAACGCGGTCAGGTTTTCGAACGGTCCTTCCTCCAGTCCGCCCATCACGGCGTTGGCGACATTGCCCACGCCCGACTGCAGCGGCAGCAGCGACTGCGGCAGGCGGCCGCGCGCGACTTCGTGGCGGAAGAATTCCATCAGGTGTCCGGCAATGGCCTTGGCCGAGGCATCGGGCGGGCTGAACGGCGCATTGCGGTCGGGCGCGTGGGTTTCGACAATGGCCACGATCTTGGCCGGGTCCACCCGCAGCGACGTCTCCCCGATGCGTTCGTCGGGCCGGATCAGGGGGATGGGCTGGCGGTGCGGCGGCAGCGCGGTGCCGGTCCAGATGTCATGCATCCCCTCAAGCGCGCTGTCCTGCCAGCTATTGACCTCGATGATGACCTGTTTCGCGGTGTCGAGCCATGTCTTGGAGTTGCCGACCGAGGAGGACGGCACGATGCTGCCGTCCTCGCGGATGGCGGTGGCCTCGATGATCGCGGTGTCGATCTCGCCAAAGAAGCCGGCCCATGCCATCGGCGCGACATGGCTGAGATGCATGTCGAGATATTCGGTCTCGCCCTTGTTGATGCGCGCGCGCAGCGTCGGGTCGGAGTTGTAGGGCATGCGGAAGGAGATGCCGTTGACCTTGGCCAGCGCACCGTCGAGTTCCGGCCCGGTGGAGGCACCCGTCAGCAGGCGGATACGGAAATCGTTACCCTTGGCATGTTCGCCTTCCATCAGGGCGGCCAGCGCCTCGGGGACCGCCTTGGGATAGCCTGCGCCGGTAAAGCCGCTGGTGCCGACCGTCATGCCGGGCTTGATGAACGACGCAGCCTGTTCTGCGGTCGTGATCTTTGCCCGGAGCGCCGTATTCCGGATTCGGGTGTGGTCGATCATGAACTTTCCCTCAAAGTCTTTTTTTGTGTGCGCCAGCGCATCTGCTGCACCGGGCCGGTTGTCGTTGGTGATGCCCCCCGTGCGGTCCGGGGCGGTTTACGTTACGCCCCTGTCGCGCGTGGACCATCCGATGCGCCCTCCCCCTGCCGACCCTGACGGCCGATCCGTGCCGTGACGTTTTCCCTTACAGGATTGTTACGGTGCAGGCGATATGGGGGAATGTGCATCGTTTTCCCTCCTGACATCTGTTCTCCGTCTCGGGGCGGGCGTCACAACAAAAGCGTGTGACAGTTGCGTCGCGCCTGCATCACCGGCTTCACGATTGCTCTAGCGGCGGATCTGGATATGATTATGTGCAATGTGACCATGTGATTTTCGCATGACCCGGGCATCCGGGGCATTATCTATTGTCGATGCGCAACATCGTGGAGACGTCAAGGCAAGCCATCCCTGTGTTTGTGGGTAGTGCAAGGATCGTTATCCTGATGGATAATAGCCCAGATATGCGCATCTCTGGTGCGTCTGCTCTGCTATGGTTCGGTCAGGAAGCGGCGATGGGCCGTCATTCATGTTTCAGGGAGAGGATTTTCGTTTGAGACGTCGATTACCCTCCCGTTCCCCACAGGCCTTGACGGGTGATGTTGCATCCTCCCCCGGTTTCTCCCCCCGCGTGCCGGGTGTGCCCACGGGTGCCGATCCGGTGGGGGAAACCCGCCATCCGCTGGCCCCCGACAATGATGCCATTGCCCGGATGATCGGTGGGCGGCGCATCCGTATCGTGGGGGATGTGCATGGTGACCTGCATGCTTTCCGGCATGCGGCGGCAACGGACCGGTTCCTGATACAGTTGGGGGATCTGGTGGATTACGGCCCCGACAGCGTGGGGACGTTCCGGCTGATGCAGCAACTGATCGATGAACGCCGCGGGCTGTTCGTTCTGGGCAACCATGACCGCAAGCTCGCCCGTGCCCTGTACGGGCGCAAGATGCGGCGTGATCCTCCCCTGATGGAGACCCTTGCGCAGTTTCTGGCGCCCGAAAATGAGGATGTGCGGGTGCGCGCGATCGATGACCTGTCGATGGCGCCCGCATGGATCGTGCTGGGGAAATATGTCTTCGTGCATGGGGGATTCCATGTGCGCATGCTGGACGAGGCCCCGCCCCCCGGCCTTGGCACGGTCACCCCCCTCCTTTCCCGCGCGCTGTTCGGGGAGACGACCGGCCGGATGCAGAAGGACGGATATCCCGAACGGCGCCTGAACTGGGTGGATCACATTCCTGCGGGCTATACCGTCTATTGCGGTCATGACCGGCGTTCGACGGACGGGCGCCCCTGGGTGCGCACCGGTCGCGCCGGGGGCACGGCGATCTTTACGGATACCGGCGCGGGCAAGGGCGGGCATCTGGCATGGATCGACCTGCCGGGGATCGACCCGACCGTCCCCCGGTCCTGACGGACCCGTCATACAGACCTGCTTTTACCCTGCGTTTGCTGGTATTCTACTGGTATTTTACTGGGAGCCTGGACCTACATGAATGAAACACCCGTGACCGCCGTGCCGGACGAGGCGCGCGATGCCCTGCTGGAACTGCGTCGCAGCATCGACAACATTGATGCGGCGCTGGTTTACCTGCTGGCGGAACGTTTTCGCCATACGCAGGCCGTGGGACGCCTGAAGGCGCGTTACCAGATGCCCCCTGCGGACACGGCGCGCGAAGCCCAGCAGGTCGAACGCCTGCGCGCCCTGGCCCGCAGCGCGAACCTTGATCCCGATTTTGCGGAAAAATTCCTCGCCTTCATCATTAAGGAAGTCATCCGGCATCACGAGGCCATCGCCCGTCATGCCGATGACAGGCCCCAGACCTGAAATCCCGGGGATGTCAGATCTTGATGAAGGCTGGCGGCGGGCCTCCCACCGGCTTGTACTGATGCGCCATGCGCAGGCGCAGCCTGCGGCCTTTGGTGATTTCGCAATGGATGCCGATCTCAGGCGTCCCCTGAGCGCGCAGGGGCGTCGGTCTGCACGCCAGCGGGGCCGTGACCTGCACGGGATCGGGTTCGTTCCCGACCTGGCACTGATCAGCCCTTCCCTGCGCACGCGGGAGACATGGGCGGAAATGGGATCATTTTTCGGAGATCGCGCGCCCGATGTCCAATATGTGAACGCACTTTACGAAACCTCTGCGGAGCATATCCGTGATGTGCTGTGGGAGGTGGATGAAAAATACTGTAATATCATCGTCTTATCTCACAATCCGGGTATTGGAAACCTGGTCGTGGAACTGGCGGGACGCGCGGGTTCGGGCAGTCTTCCCCCCGCACTGTCGCTTGGCTTCCCCCCTGCCGCAATGGCGTGCTTTTTCAGCGCAATTCCGTGGAATAATAACTGGAATTCCGAAATGAAACTGTATCGCGCCATGTGTGACTGATGCTTGCGCGGCATGGCTGCCCCGGATTGCCATGGATGCCATTTCGTCCTTATCTCGGTTTCAACGCCCGCCATGATCCGCATTGGACGGGTGGGCACATAAAACGTGGGCAGGCACGAAACTGTCGCCAGAACGGCAGGCTGCCCCAAGGTTGGAGACACGTTTCGCCATACCGCGACAGCGACGGCGGACGACCAGGAGGAAGTGTTTGATGAGCGAGTCAGGAAAAACCGCGACTATCTCGCTAGGCGAAACGAGCGCAACGCTGCCGGTTCTGTCCGGCACGCTGGGCCCGGATGTTGTTGATATCCGCAAGCTGCCTGCGCAGGCTGGCGTATTCACCTTTGATCCGGGCTATGGCGAGACGGCGTCGTGCACCAGCAAGATCACGTTTATCGACGGTGAAAAGGGCATCCTGCTGCATCGGGGATATCCCATTGCGCAACTGGCGGAAAAAGCCACGTTCATGGAGGTCGCCTATCTCCTGCTCAATGGCGAACTGCCGGACCAGAAGGCTTATGACACCTTCGTGACGGATATCAAGCACCATACCCTGCTGCATGAACAGATCCGCAATTTCTTCAACGGGTTCCGTCGCGACGCGCATCCGATGGCGATCCTGTGTGGCACGGTGGGCGCACTGTCGTCCTTCTATCATGACGGGATCGACATCTCGAACGCGGCAAGCCGCAACCTGTCGGCCATGCGCATCATTGCGAAGATCCCGACCATTGCCGCATGGGCCTATCGCTATACGCAGGGTGATACGTTCATCTATCCGCGCAATGACCTGTCCTATGCGGAAAACTTCCTGTCCATGATGTTCGCGGTTCCCAGCGAGCCGTACAAGATCAATCCGGTGCTGGCCCGCGCCATGGACCGTATCCTGATCCTGCATGCGGACCATGAACAGAATGCCTCGACCTCGACGGTGCGCCTTGCGGGATCCACGGGGGCCAACCCGTTTGCCTGCATCTCCGCCGGTATTGCGGCATTGTGGGGACCCGCGCATGGTGGCGCGAACGAAGCCGTGCTGAAGATGCTGGCCTCGATCGGTCACAAGGACAACATCCCCGACTTCATCGCCAAGGTGAAGGACAAGAGCAGCGGCGTGCGCCTGATGGGCTTTGGCCATCGCGTCTACAAGAACTTCGATCCGCGCGCCAAGATCATGCAGGCCACCTGCCACGAGGTCCTGAGCGAACTGGGTATCAAGGACGATCCGCTGCTCGACCTTGCGATCGAACTCGAAAAGATCGCGATCAGCGATGAATATTTCGTCAAGCGCAGCCTGTATCCGAATGTCGATTTCTATTCCGGCATCATCCTCAAGGCCATGGGCATCCCGACCAGCATGTTCACGGTGCTGTTCGCCGTGGCGCGCACCACCGGCTGGATCAGCCAGTGGAAGGAAATGATCGAGGAACCGGGCCAGCGCATCGGTCGCCCGCGCCAGCTTTATATCGGCTCCCCGCAGCGCGATTTCACGCCCATTTCCGAACGTCCCTGATCCCTGCCCTTTCCCCGGCCCGTCGGGTCGGGGAAAACAGGCACGGGCCGCATTTGGGCCAATGAAAACGGGCCTCTTTCATATATGAAAGAGGCCCGTTCGCATGTGTGGAGACCTGTCTGGCGGCATGCATGCCGCCAGACAGGTGCTGGCCGTGTTCAGGCGCAGTCGCACCCGGCCGTCGGACCGGCCTTGTGATGGACGACATGATGGTCAATCCATTCGGAAACCAGACGCCGTGCCTCGTTCAGCGATGCCTCGGGATGGTGAATGCGATACAGCGTTGTGCAGGCATGAAAGGCGGAAACATCGGTTGTCCCCACCTGACGCAGTTCCTGGTACGCGGTAACAACGGCCCGTTCGCAGTTGCGAACGATATGGCTTGTTTCAGAACCCACGATAAGACACCACCCGAAAATGAGAATTATTATTAACTAGGTGAAGTCTAGTCGATAACCTGCACTGAAATCAAGAAAACACTTGTAACCATTTCTCAAATTCATGTTTTTTCAGGGAAAACGTATCTCCGCAGCACAATGTTGCGCCCGCCTGCTCTAATTATGGATTTTCGGCGCTTTTCCCGGTAAGCGTCATTTCAACATTTCATCATCCCTCATCTGGAGTCAGGTTAGATGCACGACGCAACAGGAAATGGCGCTGGTCTTTCAACCGGTTCAACCGCATGGGATCGGGATGCCGCGCTGACGACCGCGCGTCTCCTGCTGGAAATCAAGGCGGTCAATTTCCGTCCCGATGAACCCTACACCCTGACCTCGGGCTGGAAATCGCCAGTTTATATCGACTGTCGCCGGATCATTTTCTTTCCCCGCGCACGCCAGAAGATCATGGAACTGGGCGTGGAGAAGATCGGCCGCCATGTCGGTTACGAAAGCATCGATGCCGTGGTCGGCGGGGAAACGGCGGGGATTCCCTTTGCCGCATGGATTGCCGACCGGATGATGGCGCCGATGGCCTATGTCCGCAAGAAGCCCAAGGGCTTTGGCCGCAACGCCCAGATCGAGGGCGATGTGCCGGAGAACATGCGTACCCTGCTGGTGGAGGACCTGACGACGGATGGGTCGTCCAAGGTGCAGTTCGCGCAGGCCCTGCGTGACGCGGGTGCGATCGTGAACCACACGTTTGTTGTGTTCTTTTATGGCGTCTTCCCCGGCGCGTACCAGACGCTGGCGGACATGGACATCACGCTGCATGCCCTGTGCACATGGTGGGATATCCTTGAGGCCTGCTCTGGCAAGCCGTATTTCTCCGAAAAGGACGCGAACGAGGTGCGCCGCTTCCTTGAAAATCCCTGCGCATGGTCGGCCAAGCATGGTGGCGTCGCCAGCGCGGAGGAGGCTCTGGCCCGCAAGCTTGCCGCCGCCAAGGGCGCCTGATTCCAGATGTGATGGATGGCGTGACGGGACGTGCGGATACTTGCATTTGATTCAGGTATCGGGGGCCTGGGAATCGTACGCTGCCTCAGGCAGGACATTCCCGGGGCCTGCATCGACTACCTCGCCGATACGGCTGTCTTTCCCTATGGGGAACAGGCAGACGATTTTCTGGTCGCACGTATTGTCACGCTTGTCGGGCAGGCCATTGCACGCCTGCGGCCCGATCTGGTCGTCATCGCGTGCAATACCGCCAGCACACTGGCCCTTGGTGAACTCCGCGCACGCCATGACGTGCCTTTCGTGGGCTGTGTGCCCCCCATCAAATGGGCGGCCGACCTGACGCAAAGCAGGACAATCGGCCTGCTGGCCACGCGGGCGACACTGACGCGTTCCTATCTGCATGACCTGCGAAACCGGTTTGCGCCGGACTGCACCCTTGTGACCTATGGCGCGCGCAACCTTGCGGATCTGTCCGAACTGGCCTTTCGGGGGCAGCGGATCCCGGATCAGGCCATCAGCGCAGAAATGGCGGGGCTGTTTTCCCAACCAGGAGGCGATGCCATTGATGTGGTGGGGCTGGGGTGCACCCATTACACATTCCTGCTGGATCATTTCCGACGGCTTGGTCGCCCCGGCCTGAACTGGATCGACCCGGCACAGGCCGTATCACGACAGGCCGCGCGCCTTGCCCACCGTATAGGGAACATCACCGCGAAGCAGCAGGAGACAGGACAGGCATTCTTTACCGCCCTGCCAGAGGATATCGGGGCAGTACTGCCGGGATTGCGCCGTATGGGATATGAAACCGCCCGCCCCTTTGCGGAGCGGGCCTGATGGCAGGTTGATTACCGCAGGCGGCTGACGGTGTAGGATGCCGTATCCTGCAGCAGTTGTTTCAGGCGCGATGGCGGGAACATGTCCAGCGCCTGTGACGCGGCGTTGGCATAGCGGGTGGCGTGATCCAGCGTGATGCCGATTGCATTGGTCCGGGCAATCAGTTCGAGCGCATGCTCAAGATCGCCGGGCTTCTGCTCGCTCTCTTCGATGACGCGTCGCCAGAAGGCGCGGTCTTCCTCGGTGCCTGCGGTGTAGGCTGTCAGTACCGGCAGGGTGATCTTCCCTTCGCGGAAGTCATCGCCGATCGTCTTGCCCAGCGTGGCCTGATCCGCCGCGTAATCCAGCGCATCATCCACAAGCTGGAACGCCATGCCAAGGTTGGTCCCGTAGGAATCCAGCGCCTCTTCCGCCTTGAGCGGCTGATCGGCCACGACGGCACCGACCCGGCAGGCGGCGGCGAACAGGGCCGCCGTCTTGCCATGGATCACTTCGAGGTATTTTTCGATGCTGGTCGAAAGGTCGTTCTGCGTGGACATCTGCAGCACCTCCCCTTCCGCGATGGTCGCGGAAGCGGAGGACAGGATGCCCATGACCTTCAGCGACCCATCATCCGTCATCAACTGGAACGAACGGGCGAACAGGAAGTCGCCCACCAGCACCGATGCCTTGTTGCCGAAGATGGCGTTGGCGCTGGCCAGGCCACGGCGCAGGGTACTCTCGTCCACCACGTCGTCATGCAGCAGGGTCGCGGTGTGGATGAACTCCACACACGCCGCAAGGGCGACATGGCGCTGGTGTGTGGCATCGGGCTTGTACCCGCACAGTCGCGCCGACGCGAGCGTCAGCAACGGGCGCAGCCGTTTCCCGCCCGCTGCGACAAGATGTGCCGCAAGCTGGGGGATCAGCGCGACCGGACTGTCCATGCGTTCAACGATCGCACGGTTGCATGCCGCCATGTCATCGGCGAGATATTCAGCCAGGTCGCGCAGGGCAACCTCAGATCCGTCTGCCATCGGGCGTCGAGCCCCTTTGTCTTTCTGACTTGCCGTTTTATCGGATTCCGGCAGACTAACTGCAAGGCCCAAAAGGTTATTCTCCCGGTTCCGAAGGTTCAATCTATCAGAGTATATGAGCGGCGCCGGAAAGGCGGTCAAGCCGGAGGACGAAACCGAATGCTTAATGCGCACGTATGACGGCGATCTCGTGCATGGATACGCTGCCCCCCGTGACCCTGGGAACGCTGCTGAACGGACGGGTCCGTTACCGTCAGTTTTGCGATGGATACCGTACAGGACTGGAACCTGTCCTGATGGCCGCCTGTGTTCCCGCACGCGCCGGACAGTATGTACTGGAAGGGGGATGCGGCGCGGGCGCAGGACTGCTGTGTCTTGCAACACGGGTGCGCGGGGTTTGCGGGATCGGGCTGGAATGCGATTCCCCGACCGTCCTGCTGGGCCGGATGAATGTGGAGGATAATGGATTCGATGCGATTCGGATCCTGCAGGCGACCCTTCCCGTGATCCCCGATGATTCGCGGCTCAGTGGTCCGGGCGTGCGGCGCATTGACCATGCCTTTGCCAATCCGCCATGGCATGACCACGCCAGTACCCCCTCCCCCATGTCGCGCCGCGACAGGGCGCGTCGTCTGCCACGGGCGGGTCTGGCCCAATGGGTGGGCAGCCTGTCGGCGCAGTTGCGCCATCATGGCACCCTTACGCTTGCGGTGCCCGCGACCCTGCTTGACCATGCGATCAGCAGCATGGGGGAAAACCGGCTGGGCGATGTCACGGTATTCCCCTGCTGGCCCCGTCAGGGTGTCGCGGCGAAGATCGTGCTGATACGCGGGCGTATGGGGTCACGCACACCTGCGCGGCTGCTGCCGGGGATCGTGCTGCATCATGCGGACGGCGCCTTCACACCCGAAGCGTGCGCCGTCCTGCGTGATGGCCAGCCCCTTCTCGACTGAGCCGGAATCCAGCCACCGGAAAATATTGCAAGGGCGTCGGAGAACGCCGCCTTCTGATCTAAAAAGGCGGCACCCGGAAACTTTCAGTCGAAAGCTTCATCCCACGTGCCCTGCGTGGCGGCGCGGCTATATTCGGTGGAGCGGTTTTCAAAGAAATTCGCATGTTCCACCGCGTTGACCATCTCATCCACCCAGGGCAGCGGGTTGGTTGCGACGTCATACAGTCCGTCAAGCCCAAGCTGGCCCAGGCGCCGGTTGGCGACAAAGCGGATATACTGCTTCACCTGTGCGGCATCGAGGCCTTCCACCGGTCCCATTTCAAACGACAGGTCGATGAAGGCATCCTCATGCTCGACAATGTCGCGGCAGATCTGGCGAATGTCGTCCTGTAGCCTGTCCGTCCAGATTTCGGGGTTTTCCTGGATGAACACCCGGAACAGGCGCGCCATGGACACACAGTGCAGCGTTTCATCACGCACCGACCATGACACGATCTGCCCCATGCCCTTGAGTTTGTTGAAGCGTGGGAAGTTCAGCAGGATCGCGAACGAGGCAAAAAGCTGCAGCCCCTCGGTAAACGCGCCGAACGCCGCGAGCGTACGGGCGATCTCGTATTTGCTCGAGACCGAGAATTTCTGCATGTAGTCATATTTATCCTTCATTTCCTTGTATTTCAGAAATGCGGAATATTCGGCTTCGGGCATGCCGATCGTATCAAGCAGATGGCTGTAGGCCGCGATATGGATCGTCTCGATATTGGAAAACGCCGACAGCATCATCAGCACTTCGGTTGGTTTGAAGACCTGGCTGTAATGCTTCATGTAGCAGTTGTTCACTTCCACGTCCGACTGCGTGAAGAAGCGGAAAATCTGCGTGACGAGGTGCCGTTCGCTTTCCGTCAGGCTGCGGTGCCAGTCCTTGACGTCGTCGGCAAGTGGCACTTCCTCGGGCAGCCAGTGGACCTGCTGCTGCGTCAGCCACGCATCATATGCCCAGGGGTAACGGAAGGGCTTGTAAACCGGGTTCGCGGTCAGCAGGTCGAAGTGCTGCTCGGCCCGGGTTTCCGGGCCGGATGGTGTGTCGCTCATTGATGCTCGCCCTATCTGAAGCCAAATAGGCTCAGGGCTTATCGACTAGACGGGCGGCACGCAACCTGAAAAACCACTCCGGAAAATGTCATGCAAACCATCAAAAGTTTTTAGTGAAGCTTTTTTCAAAAAGCTTCAAAGAACGCCGCCTTTTTGAAAAAAGGCGACACCCAAAAACTTTTATTTTTATCAACGCATTATTTCACATGCGCCCTTACTGGCAGGCAAGGCATTCCTCATAATCGGTCGAGGACGCAGACGGTGGCAGCGGCGGCAGGACCGCATCGCTTTCCTTTTGCATGATGTCGTTCTTCCCCTTGCCGTCACTGACGGCATCAGCACGCTGGACCGACAGTGAACGGCAGTAGTACAGCGACTTCACCCCACGTTTCCACGCCATGTAGTGGATCTGATGCAGGTCGCGCTTGTGCACGTTGGCGGGCAGGAACAGGTTGATCGACTGTGCCTGGCAGATGAACGGCGCACGGTCGGCGGCATGTTCTATGACCCAGCGCTGGTCCAGTTCAAACGCGGTCTTGAACACGTCCTTTTCCTGCTGGCTCAGGAAATCCAGATGCTGCACGCTGCCCTTGTTCAGGGTGATGGATGACCAGACCTCATCCGTATTGCGCTCCTTTTGCGTCAGCAGGCGGTCGAGATGCCGGTTGCGCACCGTAAAGGAGCCCGAAAGCGTCTTTTGCAGGAACACGTTTGCCGCGATCGGCTCGATCCCCGGGCTGGCATTGCCGGCGATGATCGAGATCGACGCCGTTGGCGCAATGGCCATCTTGTTCGAGAACCGCTCCATGACGCCATATTCCGCAGCGTCGGGACAGGCACCAAGCAGTTGCGCCAGCTTGTGCGAGGCGGCGTCGGCCTGCCTGCGGATATGCTCGAAAATCCGCTTGTTCCAGACCTTGGCGATCACGCTTTCAAACGGGATGTTCTTGGCCTGCAGGAAGCTGTGGAAGCCCATCACCCCAAGCCCGACGGAGCGTTCGCGCGCGGCGGCATATTTGGCGCGTTCCATGTCGTCAGGCGCGCGGTCGATGAAGTCCTGCAGCACCCGGTCGAGGAACAGCATCACGTCCTCGATGAACTGCGGGTCGTCCTTCCATTCATCCCACGTCTCAAGGTTGAGCGACGACAGGCAGCACACGGCCGTGCGCTCCTTGCCGTGATGGTCCATGCCCGTCGGCAGCGTGATTTCGGCGCACAGGTTGGAGGTCTTGACCTCCAGTCCCGCCAGCTTGTGATGCTGGGGACGCGCGTTATTCACATGGTCGGAATAGATGATGTACGGCTCGCCCTGCTCCATGCGGGCCGTCAGGATGCGGATCCACAGCGCACGGGCCGAGACCTTGCGGATGTGGCTGCCGTCCTTGGGCGACAGCAGCGCCCATTCCTCGTCCGCTGCCACGGCGCGCATGAACGCGTCGGACACCAGCACCCCGTGATGGAGGTTGAGCGCCTTGCGATTGGGATCCCCGCCGGTTGGACGGCGCAGTTCGATGAATTCCTCGATTTCCGGATGCCAGACCGGCAGGTAGACCGCAGCCGATCCCCGGCGCAGCGACCCCTGGCTGATGGCCAGTGTCAGGCTGTCCATCACCCGGATGAAGGGGATGACGCCCGACGTCTTGCCATTGCGGCCGACATTTTCACCGATGGAACGCAGGTTGCCCCAGTAGGACCCGATGCCGCCGCCCTTGGAGGCCAGCCACACATTCTCGTTCCACAGATCGACAATGCCGCGCAGGCTGTCATTGGCTTCGTTCAGGAAGCATGAAATCGGCAGTCCGCGCGTCGTCCCGCCATTCGACAGCACCGGTGTCGCGGGCATGAACCAGTGGCGGGAGATGTAGTCATACAGGCGCTGTGCATGGCCCTCGTCCGCGCCGTAATAGGACGCGACGCGGCCGAACAGGTCCTGATATCCCTCACCCGGCAGGAGGTAACGGTTGTCCAGCGTCGCCTTGCCAAACGCCGTCAGCAGTTCGTCACGGCTGCGATCGACGCGGACGGGAAAGCCGCCCGGTAACTGGACGACGTCATCAAACATCTCGGGCATGGTGGCCGCATCCTTTCCGTGGATGGCATCCTGTTCATTACCGTAACCCTCGACCCCGGAACCGGTGATGCCATCCAGACTCATCCACTTGAACTCCATAAGCTGGCCGTGACATGTCGCAGGATCGGGTGATCCTGTTCCTGTGTGCCCGGTCATTGCGGCTGTGGCGCTATATATGGACCAAACCGCGCATCGATGCACTACATATATGGCCGGGGTGACTGCTCCCGAATCTCGGGAAATCCGGGGTCAAGGGAAAAAAGTTATTTTTTACTCCGCTTTTGGGGGCGAAACCGGGGGAGATGCCTTGGGGAGTCCGGGGGTGTACGCCTCGTCCCCCTCCCATCGTTGCAGACATTGTGCGTCCTGTTCGCGCGGCTGCACCCACTGGATGCGACCGTCACGGAATTCCTCTTTTTTCCAGAATGGTGCGCGGCTCTTGAGCCAGTCCATGACGAATTCGACCGCGGCGAAGGCGGCGCCACGGTGGGCGGCCGTGCAGATGACCAGCACGATCGGCGCCCCGACCGTCAGCCGCCCGACGCGATGGATGATGGTGCAGCCCGACAGACCGAATCGGGACGCCGCCGATTCGGCGATTCGCGTCATCATCGATTCGGTCATGCCGGGGTAATGTTCCAGTTCCAGCGAACACAGCCCCCCGTCCCCACGGACCATCCCGACAAACGACGCCACCGCCCCCACATCGGAATGTCCCGCCAGCAGGATGGAGCTTTCATGTGTGGGATCGAACGGTTCGGTCTGAACACGGACATGGATGCACGGCATGGCAGTGCTATCCCCCCGTAACCGGTGGGAAGAAGGCGATCTCGTCATCCGGGCCGATGCTGGCGTCCAGCGTCGCGAAGGACTGGTTGACCGCAACGCGCACCAGTTCCGGCTGTCCGAAGATTTCACCATATTCGCCGCCACGCCCATGCAGCACCTGCACGAGGTCGCTGACCCGCGTCACGCCGGGGGGCAGGATCATGGCTTCGCGATCACGGCCAAGGCGGTCCCGTAGCCATGCGAAGTAGAGAATGTCCGGCATCCGCCCACCCTTTTGCTGCCTCAGGTTCTGCTGTGCGTAGCGCTATATCAGGGATGGGGTTGCTCGACCACCGCGCCATCGGCCTGGATCACGGTTTTGCTGCCATCCGCATGGGGGACGATGATGGCCGAATTCGCGGCCTCGGCACGGTTTATGGTGGAATGGCCCGTGCCGTGGTGTCCGTCCTGCACGGCTGGCATGTCGGTCGGCAGGTCGTCGTCGTCACCGATGCTCAGCGATCCCCCGTCGAGCAGTTGCTGCGTGCCATTGGCGGAACGGCGCACGAAATGCCCGGATTCCGCATGCACGCGGCCCGAACTGATATCCGCCAGCGTCGGCATGGACTGGATCTGGTTGGCCCATATGTCCTGTCCCTGCGACAGGATCGGTGGCTCCGCGACGGCATGCCCCATGGAACGGCGCACATTTTCGGATTCCATCTTGGGCATGTTCGGAAGGCTGCCGGGCAGTTCCGTGCTGTCGCCAAGGATGTCGCCAAACCCCCCACAGCCCGTCAGGCATAGCAGCAGCAGGAACGGGGCCTTGGGACGCATCGCACTCTCCTTGGTTCATGGCGTATACAACCATAAGGAGAATTTGCCCGGATATTCCCGCAACCACAAGTGGTATATGTGCGTGACACCATCATCGCAGGATGGGTCAGGGAACGATGTTGCCCACTGACTGGTTGTTGCGGGTGACGTGCTGGATGCCGGTGGACAGGTAATCCCACCCCGTAACCAGGGTCAGCGCGGCTGCGATCCACAGCATGATCGCCCCCATCAGATCGACCGGAAGCCATGTGATGTGCAGCAGGCCGGCAGTGCTGTCCCCCGCCAGCAGGAAACCGATGGCGGTCATCTGGACCCCGGTTTTCCATTTCGCAAGGCGCGTGACCGGCAGCCCCACCTTGGTGGTGGCCAGATATTCACGCAGGCCGCTGACCAGGATCTCGCGCGAGAGGATGATGATCGCGGGATAGAGCGTCCAGTAAGGAAGCCGCGCAAGCCCGGCCAGCACCATCAGGCACGCCCCCACCAGCAGTTTGTCGGCAATGGGGTCGAGCATGCGGCCAAGGTCGGAATTCTGGTGCCACGCGCGGGCCAGCTTGCCATCAAGGTAGTCGGTAATCCCGGCCAGGATGAAAATGACGCATGCGGCGCAGTCCGTGCCCGGTGTGTTGATGACAACCAGCAGCACAACGACCGGCACCGCAACAATCCGCGACAGGGTCAGGAGGTTAGGCAGGTCAGTAAGCATGGTTCACCAGCTATATCCAAGGACAGCGCGAAACAAAAACATCTATAACGCTGGTCTGCCCGCTCATTTGCTCACATCTGCATGACATGAGGATCATTCCCCGGTCCATTCGGGATGGAAAAAACCGTATATTGTCCGTGCAGTATCCCGACTGATGCCCGGTGCGGATTCCAGTTCCCCCAAACCTGCCTGACGCACGCCCCGCGCCGAACCAAACCGGTTCAGCAGGGCGCGCTTGCGGGCCGGACCGACACCGGGAATATCATCGAGTTCGGATTTGACCAATGTTTTTGACCGTCCCGCGCGGTGGGTCGTGATCGCAAAGCGGTGGGCTTCGTCACGCAGGCGCTGGAGGTAGTACAGCACCGGGTCACGTGGGGGGAGCTGGAACGGGGGGCGGTCCGCAGTATGGAACCACTCGCGCCCGGCGTCGCGGTCGATGCCCTTGGCAATCCCGACTAGGGTCACATCCGTAACCCCGAGTTCGTCCAGCACCGCGCGCACGGCCGAATACTGTCCCGCGCCACCATCGATCAGCAGGATGTCAGGCCAGTCGTCAGGCCGTGTCCCCTCCTCGCGGTCGCGCATGGCACGGCTGAATCGGCGTTCCAGCACCTCGCGCATCATGCCGAAATCGTCGCCCGGCGTGACCGGCCCCTTGATGCCGAATTTGCGATAGGCCCGTTTTTCAAAGCCTTCGGGGCCGGCCACGACCATCACGCCATAGGCATTCGCCCCCATGATGTGACTGTTGTCATAGGTTTCGATCCTGCGTGGTGGTTCGGGCAGGCCAAAGAGGTCAGCCACGCCCTGCAGCAGGCGGGCCTGCCCCGCGCTTTCCGCCAGCCTGCGTTCCAGCGCCTCGCGCGCGTTGAGTTCGGCATGTTCAAGCACCGCGCGTTTTTCCCCGCGTTGCGGATGGATGATCTCAACACGCCGCCCGCGGCGGAGTTCCAGCGCACTGCTCAGCAGTTCATTGTCGGAAATGGCGTGGTTGACCAGGATCTGGCCCGGCGGGGGCTTGTCATCGTAAAACTGCGCCAGGAACGCGGCCAGCACGTCGGCGGCGTCCTCGTCACGGGCATGGCTGGGGAAGAAGGCGCGGTTGCCGTTGTTACGCCCCCCCCGGATGAAGAAGACCTGGATGCATGACTGTCCCGCGATCTGCCAGATGGCGACGATATCGGCATCCGTCATCGTGGTCGGGTTGATGACGCTTGCGTCCTGCTGCATCGCCGACAGGCCGCGGATGCGGTCACGGATGGCCGCCGCGCGTTCGAACTGCAGCGCGCCTGCGGCCTCCTCCATCTGCTGGACCAGTTCTTCATGCATGCGCGGGTTCTTGCCCGACAGGAAGTCGCGCGCCTGCTTGACCAGGTCGGCATAATCCTCCTGGCTGATCATGTCCACGCAGGGGGCGGAACAGCGGTGGATCTGGTGCAGCAGGCACGGCCGCGTGCGGGATTTCAGCACGGAATCCGTGCATGAGCGCAGCAGAAATGCCTTTTGCAGCAGGTTCAGCGTCTGGTTGACCGACCAGGCGGAGGCAAACGGCCCCCAGTAGGACGCGCCCTTGACCGGCTTGCCCCGGTGTTTCGCAATCTGGGGAAATTCATGTCTGTCGGTCAGGATGATCCACGGATAGCTTTTGTCGTCACGCAGCAGGATGTTGTAACGCGGCTGCATGCGCTTGATGTAGTTGGCCTCCAGCAGCAGGGCTTCGGCCTCGGTATGGGTGGTCACGATTTCCATGTATGCCGTTTCCGACACCATGCGACGCAGCCGCTCCGGCAGGCGGTGGACCTGCGTATAGGACGTGACACGTTTCTTGAGCGCCAGCGCCTTGCCGACGTACAGCACCTCCCCCTTGCGGCCCAGCATGCGATAGACCCCCGGAGACAGGGGCATGGTCTGCAGGGCCCTGTGTATCGCGGCAACGCCGATCGGCGGCGGATCCGCAGGCATGCTGTCGCGTGGCGGGAGGTCCACGGGGGAGAGGGTCGTGGTGATGGTCTTTTCGTCCGGTGTCATTGAAAATCGTTCATCCACCGATGTTGTGGATAAGTCTGTGGAGCAGAGGCAGAAAAAATCATGCGCATGGCGGTTTTCCTCCCCTGCCCTTGGATTGCCCAAAAAAACATCACAACGCATAACCGATTGATATAAAACAACTATGGATGGGTGCGGGATGAAAGGATCGCCCGAAAGCATGCAACTTGCTGGAAAATAATGATGTCAAGCCCTCGGGTAAATGAAATTCACAGGTGAAGGCCGC
Source organism: Gluconacetobacter entanii (assembly GCF_013155425.1). NCBI lineage: Bacteria > Pseudomonadati > Pseudomonadota > Alphaproteobacteria > Acetobacterales > Acetobacteraceae > Gluconacetobacter > Gluconacetobacter entanii. Next base: position 23,757 of record NZ_JABJWD010000073.1, read on the forward strand.
TTCTGGCTATTTCGAGGTTTTCCCATGTGAATTCAAGGCTTCTTCTGGATCTGTTCTACTTTCGTACGAGATGTCGATGTTTTTCGCGGCATCCGCATATCCTTTTTTCGGGAAATGTTTGCCCCGCATGTCGCGAATTGCCCTTGTCAGGGGGGATGCGATGGGTAATGCACCCATATGCGTATCGTGACATGGAATATCAATTCGCTGCGCCTGCGGATGCCCCTGCTGGAGCGTCTGTGCAGGGAAAACCAGCCCGACATTGTCTGCCTGCAGGAAACCAAGGTGACCGACGACCTGTTCCCGCTGGAGGCGGTGCAGGCGCTGGGATTTGCCCATGTGTGCTTTCGCGGGATGAAAAGCTACAATGGCGTTGCGATCCTCAGTCGTCAGCCCATACGGATGCTGACCGACATGCCGGACTGGTGCGGCAAGGGGGATTGCCGTCATCTTGCCGTGCAGCATGGCGAAGGCCCGGATGCCGTCATCGTGCATGATTTTTACGTCCCGGCGGGTGGCGATATCCCCGATCCGGTGGAAAATCCGAAATTCGCGCACAAGCTTGCGTTCGTGGAGGAAGCCCGCGCCTGGTTTGCCCAGCGCGATGTCCGCCGGACGGTGGTGGTGGGCGACCTGAACATCGCCCCGCTGGAGCACGATGTCTGGAGCCACCGGCAGCTTCTGAAGATCGTCAGCCACACGCCGGAGGAAACATCACGCCTGCTGGCATGGCAGGACAGTGGCTTTGTCGATGCCATGCGGCATTTCGTCCCGGCGGAGGAAAAGCTCTACACATGGTGGTCCTACCGTAACCGGAACTGGAGTGTCTCCAACCGTGGGCGTCGGCTGGACCATGTCTGGGTGACGCCCGACCTTGTGCCGGCGCTGCGTGACATGTCGGTCCTGCGCCCTGTCCGCGACTGGGAAAAGCCGTCGGATCATGTGCCGGTCATGGTCGATCTGGCGATATAGGGATGTAAGGCGCGCATCCGGGGGCAGATGCGGCAGTCAGGCTGATGCCCCGTGCGGTGAAACGTGGGGAACATTTCACCGCATGGCATGCAGGACAGAGGCTCAGGCCGCGCTCTTGCCGCCTTCGGGGTCGAGGCGATATCCCCCCCCTTCGGTGACAAGCAGGGTGGCGTTCGTCGGATCGGGTTCGATCTTCTGACGCAGGCGATAGATATGCGTCTCGAGCGTATGGGTCGTCACGGCCGCGTTATAGCCCCAGACCTCGTTCAGCAGTACCTGACGCGGTACGGGGCGTGTCCCGGCGCGGTACAGGAATTTCAGGATCGCGGCTTCCTTTTCCGTCAGGCGGATGCGGCGGTTCTTTTCCGTCTCCTGCAGCAGCTTGGCCGAGGGGCGGAAAATGTACGGGCCAATGGCGAAAACGGCATCTTCGCTGTTTTCGAAAATCCGCATCTGCGCCCGCAGCCGCGCCAGGAGTTCCGCGATACGGAACGGCTTTGCCACATAGTCGTTGGCACCGGCATCAAGCCCGCGCACCACGTCCGTTTCATCATCCGAACCGGTCAGGATGATGATCGGGATGCGTTTGCCCTTGCGCCGCAGGTCGGCGCAGAAATCCCGCCCGTCACCATCAGGCAGTGAAACATCAAGGATGATCGCATCGAAACGGGCCCCCGGCGCATTCAGCTTTTCCCATGCTTCAGCGACGGACCCTGCCTCGATTGCTTCAAATTCACTTTCAACCTGCAGCTGTTCAACGAGCATTTGACGTAACGTCTGATCGTCGTCCGCTATCAGAATGGGACGTGCACCCGCCATCGAACCCTCTTTTATAACTTTGTCCGTTCCGAGATTCGGAATCGGTTATTCGACTTTCATGATACGATAACCCTCGCATCAGGCTGTCGCCCAATGATCGCGAAACCATATCCAGCCATACGCAGGCCGGACATAACACACATGCGACCTTACACAGAGAAATTCATGATACGCGCTATTTTGCAATCGAATACCGGTCTGGACGCACAACTGCATTGCATGAACGAGCGGATGCCCGCCTCCATCGGCGCAGGCGGCGTCACATTGCATAAAGTCGAAGGAGATCATGCCACTCCGGTCGGACTCCTTCCGTTGCGGCGGGTTTTCTACCGTGCGGACCGGGTCGCGGCGCCTGTCTGCCACCTGCCGGTGGAGCCGTTATCGCCACATGACGGCTGGTGTGACGATCCGGCCGACGCCGATTATAACCAGTATGTGATGCTGCCCCATGCCGGTCGGCATGAGCGTCTGTGGCGTGACGATCACGTGTACGACATCGTGGTCGTGCTGGGATACAATGATTCGCCGCCCGTGCCCGGACGCGGCTCCGCGATCTTTTTTCACCTGCCCCCCGCGGGTGGCGGCCCGACCGAAGGCTGCATCGCGGTGCCGGAGGCCGAACTGCGTCGCCTGCTGGCAATGGGCCTGTCGGAAATCGAGGTCCTGCCCCCGGGCACGAGGCCCTGAAACCGCGTTCGCTATGCCGCCGTGGTGGGTAAGGCCGGGGATGCGGCAGGCTGCGGCTGGAACATGATGACCATGTCGCCTTCTGCGGCTTCGGTCTCGATCTCGTCCTCGGCGGAGACGATCCATATCGCCACCCCCTTGCGGATGACCATGAAAACCAGCGCATGTCCTTCGCTGATGTCATTTTCCTGCAGGGGGTCTGTTATAACGTGGCAGTGGAAACGCCATCCCCGGTCGAAAAGGGAATCGATCATGGAGAAATTCCATGACGGTTCCCCCAGCACCTTGCCCCGCGATTCCCGGCTGACGCCACGATACAGGTCCAGGCGCGCAATCCCCGGACTGACCTGGAACACGCGCTGGCGCCCGAAATCCGGGGCCAGCCGTGCGCAGACCAGCCCGTTATAGATCGCGTCGGGCGTGGCGGCGATCAGGTAGTCCGCCGGCCGCTCCTCCAGCCGTTCGAGCCCTTCTTCGGACAGGAGTTCGGCCTTCAGCGTCGGCACCCCCTGGCGGTCGGCCTTTTCCAGCGCCCCGGAATAGGTATCGACCAGTACCACCGGTATGCCCTGCTGATGCAGCGTGGTGGCCAGGTTCGTGGACCACGCATTGGCCCCCATGATCGCCAGCGCCGGCTCATCCGAAAGCGTCAGGCGCAGGTAGCGCGCCAGCGGGCGCAGCGAAAACCCGTGCAGGATCATGGTCGTGGCGATGACGGCGAACACTGCCGGCGTGATCAGCGCCGCGCTGGGATCGCCCGCGTCGCGCAACTGCAGGCCCGCCGCCCCCGCGACGGCCGCCGCGACGATCCCGCGCGGTGCGATCCAGCCGACGAACAGGCGTTCCTGCCACGACAGGTCGGAGCGGATGGTGGAAAGGAAAATCCCGAGCGGCCGGACCACGAACAGCACCGTCAGGGTCAGCGCCAGGATCGGCAGGGACAGTTTCTGCAGCACGTCACGGTGAAGGTCGGCCGTAAGAATCACGAACAGGCACGACACCACGATGACACCAAGGGATTCCTTGATGCGGCGCAGTTCGGACATGCCCACGACATTCAGGTTGGCCAGCGCCATGCCAAAGACCGTTGCCGCCATCAGGCCCGTGCTCGCCATGACCAGGTTGCATATGGCGGCCATGCTCATGGCGAAGGTCAGGATGATGGGAATGCGCAGGATTTCAGGCAGGAGATCGCGGCTGGAGAGGAATTTGACCAGCAGGGCGGGAAAAATGCCGCAGCCGATGGCGAACATGGTGCTGAACAGCAGATGCGGCCAGATCTTTATTGCCGCAAGGGACACATCCCCCGTCGGGGACGGCTGGAGCAGCAGGAATTCCATGACAAGGGTGGCCAGGATCGCCCCGATCGGATCGTTGACGATGGCTTCCCATCGCAGGAAGGCGGCGACGCGTGGCCGCAGCTTGGTATGGCGCAGCAGGGGCAGGACGACCGTGGGACCGGTGACGACGATGATGGCGCCAAACAGCCATGACGTGCCCCAGTGCAGGTGGCCGACGAAATGCGCGGCAAGCGTGCCCAGCACCCAGTTGATCGGCAGGGCCACCGCCGTCAGGCGCAGCACCCCCTCGCCCGAGGTGCGCCATTGCCGCACATTGAGCGCCAGCCCCCCTTCAAAGACGATGAAGGCGACCGCCAGCGAGATCACGGGATGGAAATAACCGCCGATTGTGGCCGACGGGTGCAGCAGGCCAAGGCCCGGGCCATAGATCAGTCCCAGCGCGAACAGCAGGACGATGGCTGGCAGGCGAAACCTCCACGCGACCCATTGTGCGGCGATGCCGCCGCCAAGAACGCATAGAAGTCCGATCGCCAGATTATGCTGCATGTCCGTTTCCCGTATTGTTATGTCCTGTCGGGAGCCCCAGTAGCGCAGTCGGAAACAAGACAGGGTTGCGCCACATCGGCGGGTATGAAGTCAGGCTGGCCGCATGGGGGCGACAGGCATATGTCAGGGGTGAAAAAATCCTGTCAGGCGGTGCGTTCCATGACGGCGGTAAAAAAGCCGTCCGTCCCGTTCCGCAATGGCGACAGGCTCATCTGTCCCTCCAGCAGCAGGCCTTCGGGCATTTCCCCTTCGCCTGCCGGTGGCGTGACCAGCCGGAACGCGGGATTGCGCTGCACGAAGACTGCGATCTGGCCGCGGTTTTCTTCGTTCAGGATGGAACAGGTGGCATAGACCAGCCGTCCGCCCGGACGCAGCAATGTCGCGGCGCGGTCAAGGATATCGGCCTGCTTTTCCATCAGTTCCAGCAGGTCCGTCTCCCGCAGGCGCAGGCGCGCGTCCGGGTTGCGACGCCATGTGCCCGTGCCCGTGCAGGGGGCATCCACCAGCACGCGGTCGAAACTGCCCGCACGCCTGCGCGCCCATTTGTCACCCGTGCTCAGCAGGTGGCGTTCCGCGTTATGGACACCTGCACGCCGCAGGCGCCGCACTGCTCCCTCCAGGCGCGGTTCGGAGACATCGCAGGCGACGATATGGCCACGATTGTTCATCGTCATGGCCATCGCCAGCGTCTTTCCTGCCGCACCTGCGCAGTAATCCAGCACCCGCATGCCCGGCTTTGCCCCCACGGCGGCGGCGACGAGCTGGCTGCCTTCGTCCTGTATTTCCACAAGCCCGGCGCGAAATGCCGCCGTGGAGGTAACAGGCTGGCGTCCCGCAACCCGCAGTCCCCATGGCGACAGCCTGGTATCTTCGGTGACGATCCCTTCTTCCGCCAGTGCGATGCGCGCGGCCTCCCGCGTGGTCTTGAGCAGGTTGGCGCGCAGGTCCAGTGTCGCCTCCCCCGCCATCGCCGCCAGTTCCGCATCGGTCTGCGTGCCAAAGGTCGCGTCCAGCCGTGGCAGCAGCCAGTCCGGAACCTCCAGCCTTACGGCACGCGACATTTCGGGATGCTCCATCGACCTGCCCCGCAGGAAGGCGCACAGGGCGCGTTCATGCTGGTCAAGCCGGGCGGGTGCATAACGCTCCCCGCTGAACAGTTCGTCCGGCGTCATCCTGTCCTGTCGCGCCAGCACCACCAGCGCCAGAACCAGATTGCGCGGCGTGACCGGGGCCTGGGCCTGTTCAATCCACCAGCACAGATGCCGCCAGTGGCGCAGGATCTCCCACACCCGGCCTGAAATGGCCCGGCGATCCCCCCCGCCGATATACCGGCGTTCGCGGAAAAACGAATTGGCGACGGCATCGGCGGGCCGGTACGGCGTGGCCTCCATCGCGGAAATAAGGTCGATGGCGGCCGACAGCCGTGCACTGGGGGTCATGGAATCGTAATCGCTTTTGTAATGGTACTATCAATCCTGCCGGTAATTCGGCGCTTCGCGGGTGATGGACACGTCATGGACGTGGCTTTCACGCAGGCCCGCACCGGTGATGCGGCGGAAGCGTGCGCGCCGCTGCAGGTCGGTGATGGTGGCGGAACCGGTATAGCCCATGCCCGCACGCAGGCCGCCGACCAACTGGTGGATGACCGCGCCCATCGCGCCCTTGTAGGCGACGCGGCCTTCGATCCCTTCGGGCACCATCTTGTGGGTGTCCTTGATTTCCTGCTGGAAATAGCGATCGGCCGAACCGCGCGCCATCGCGCCAAGGCTGCCCATCCCGCGATACGACTTGTAGGTCCGGCCCTGATACAGGAACACCTCGCCGGGGGCTTCTTCCGTCCCGGCCAGCAGGGAGCCGATCATCACGACGTCCGCGCCCGCGCCGATGGCCTTTACGACATCGCCCGACGTCCGGATGCCACCATCGGCAATGGCGGGGATGTCGAGTTCATGACATGCGGCGGCCGTTTCCATGACGGCGGAAAACTGCGGTACGCCCACGCCTGCGACAATACGGGTGGTGCAGATCGACCCCGGCCCGATGCCGATCTTCACGCAGTCCGCGCCCGACTTGATCAGGGCGCGCGCGGCCTCCGGCGTTGCGACATTGCCGGCGATGATCTGGATATCCTCGCGGATGGCCTTGATCTTCTCGATGGAGGTCAGGACGCCGCGGGAATGGCCATGGGCGGTATCGACCACGATCACGTCCACCCCGGCGTCAATCAGTTCGCGCGCACGGGTCAGTCCGTCCTCGCCCACGCCGGTCGCCGCAGCGCACAGCAGGCGGCCAAGTTCGTCCTTGTTGGCGTTGGGGTGCATCACCGCCTTGTCCATGTCCTTGACGGTAATCAGGCCGACGCAGCGGTCCTCGTCATCAATGACCAGCAGTTTTTCGATGCGGTGGCGGTGCAGCAACTGGCGCGCCTGGTCGCGGGCGACGTTCTGGCGCACGGTAATCAGGTTTTCACGCGTCATCAGTTCATAGACACGCTGCCCCGGATCGGTGGCGAAACGCACGTCGCGGTTGGTCAGGATACCCACAAGGCGGTTGGTGTCGCGTTCGACCACCGGCAGGCCACTGATGCCGTGGCGCGACATGATGGCGTTCACCTCCGCCAGGGTCTGGTCGGGGAAGACCGTGACGGGATTGACGACCATGCCGGATTCAAAACGCTTGACGCGGCGGACCTGTTCGGCCTGCTGCTCGATCGTCAGGTTCTTGTGAATGACGCCCAGGCCGCCGTTCTGCGCCATGGCGATCGCCATGTTGTCTTCCGTCACGGTGTCCATGGCGGAGGAGACAAGCGGGATGTTCAGTTCGATCCGGCGCGTCAGACGGGTTTTTGTCGATGTTTCCGAAGGCAGGACATTGGATTCGTCCGGCACCACCAGCACATCGTCAAATGCCAGGGCCTCGCGGATGCGATCCTCGATACGGGGAGTGGAAACCGGTTTTGTCGTGGAAGACATGCTGCAGGAACCTCATCAGACAGTGGAGGGTCCCCAGTGCCGCGGGTACCCGACCGTTGGCGCACCCTCATAAGCCGTGAATCGGGGCCTTGCAAGCGTTGTGCGCTTCCTTCGGCCCGGATTCGGTCCAGAAAAGAAAGATCGTCCGCTGCAATCAGCGTCCGGGGCCGCCGCGCCCCGTCGCCTCATGGGTGGCCAGCACCGCGCCATCCTCCGTGTCGCGTTCGATCAACTGCACGCCATATCCCCACAGGTCCGCCATATGCTGCAGGGTCTTGCGCGCATCGTCGGGGTGGAACTGGTGCCCCCGTGTCGTGCGGTGTTCCATCGTCAGCAGGCGGTCAGTGTGCATGTTGGCGCTGATGATCTCGATTTCCGCATTCATGTTGGCGGGATCGTGGTTCTGCGCCACCGTGCGCCGGATGTCGCGATATCCCGCATCATCATGGATCGCATCCACCAGCAGGTAGGGGGCCGAGGTATCGTCATGGAGACGGAACATGCGGAACCTGCGCATCACGGCGGGGGAGAGGTACTGCAGGATGAAGCTCTCGTCGCGGAATTCGGACCATGCGTGTTTCAGTGTCTCGACGGGACGGTTGTTGCCCGCGATGTCGGGGAACCATGCGCGGTCCTCCTCGGTCGGGGACGTGCAGATGCGCGCGATGTCGCCCATCATCGCAAAGCCCAGCGCATAGGGGTTGAAGGACGGGCCGCCGCCTGCATCAAAATCAGGCTGGGTGATGACATTGCTGGTGGAATGGATGGCCTCCAGATACGCGGCGTCGTCAATGCGGCCGTTTTCATGCAGGCGGCGCATGATGTAGTCATGCACCCATGTCGCACAGCCTTCGTTCATCATCTTGAGTTGCGGCTGCGGATAGAAATACTGCGCGATCATGCGCACGATGCGGATGACCTCACGCTCCCACGGGGCGAGCAGCGGGGCATGTTTTTCCAGGAAATAGAGCAGGTTTTCTTCCGGCAGGCCAAGGCGGTGGCGCAGCGGGTCGTTCAGTGTCGTGTCGGGCTGCTGCTCCTCATCGACGGGCACGGTGCGCCACAGGTCGTTGAAGGTCGCCTCCTCATGCAGGCGGCGGGCCTGCGCGCGGCGCTGCTCGCCCCGCAGGTCAAGCCGCCTTGAGCCCGAATGGCGATGCACCCCCTGCCCCTGCAGCGCGTGGGCGGCGTCAAGGATACGCTCCACCGCCGCGATGCCATGGCGTTCCTCGCACTGGTGGATGTAGCCACGCGCGAATTCGAGGTAGTCGAGGATCTCCGATGCGTTGGTCCATTCGCGGAACAGGCGGTTGTTGTGGAAGAAATGGTTGTGGCCGAACGCGGCATGCGCGATCACCAGCGTCTGCATCGTGGCGGAGTTTTCCTCCATCAGGTAGCTGATGCACGGGTCGGAATTGATGACGACCTCGTACGCCAGCCCCATCATGCCCCGGCGATAGGCGTTTTCGTGGGCGATGAACCGCTTGCCCAGTGACCAGTGACGATAGCCAAGTGGCATGCCGTGGGCGGTATAGACATCGAGCATCTGTTCGGATGTGATGATCTCCAGCCGGTTGGGATAGGTCGTAAGGCCAAGTTCCCCCTCCGCGATCTCCGCCACCGCGTCGTAGCAGTCGCGCAGGATCTCGAAATTCCAGTCATTCCCCTGATACAGCAGGCCGGAGCGTGCCCGCGTGGGCGGGGATACGGGGCGAAGGTCCATCATGCGTGTTCCCTTTCAGGCTGCTGCGAGAAGAGGTCGCGAAAGACAGGGAAGATATCCTTGCGTTCGGCAACGCGCCGGACCGCAAGGTGGGGCACATGGGTGGAAATGTCGTGATAGGCACGCCACAGGTCCGTCTGCCCCCGGATCACCGCGCCGGAGGCCGAGACCTCGATATAGGCGAAATACTGCACGTTCGGCAGGATCTCATCGCTCAGCAGCGTGCAGGCGCGCGCCATGTCCGAAGGCAGGTTGTCACCGTCTGAGACCTGTGCGGCATAGATGTTCCAGCTATGGACCGGGTAGCGGCGCTTCTGGATCTCGGCCATCAGTTCCAGCGCGGAGGAGACCAGCGTGCCCCCCGTGCTCGGGTCGTGGAAGAACGTGTTTTCATCCACTTCCTCCGCCCGTTCTGCATGGCGGATGAACACGATGTCGAGCGTGCGGTAGCGCCGTTCGAGGAACACGTGCAGCAGCGCGAAGAACTGCTTGGCAAGGTCCTTCATCCGCTCGGTCATGGAGCCGGAGACATCCATCAGGCAGAACATTACCGCACGTGTCACAGGCTGCGGCACCACGGCATGACGGCGATAACGCAGGTCAACCGGGTCCACCCACGGAATGCGCGCCAACCGGCGCTGCATGGTCGCGCGCTGTTCACGCAACTGCTGGAGTTCCTCAAGCTCGCCCGTGCTCAGGGGGCGCTGTTCCTCCAGTGCCGCGATGCGCTGCTCCACCTGCACCATTTCATCGGGACGCGGGCGGCGCAGGCCGATGCGCCGGGCGATGGAACGGCGCATCGTGCGCGACAGGTCCAGTTGCGAGGGCGAGCCTTCGTTGCTCAGTCCCGCGCGCATGGGGGCCGTCGTCTCGGTCGTCGAGAGTTCGCGCTTGATGAGGTCCGGCAGTTCAAGGTCATCAAGGAAGAGGTCGAGGAATTCCTCCCGGCTCAGGACAAAGCGGAAGCTGTCCTCCCCCTCCCCGGTTTCCGACGGGTTGCCTTCGCCTGCGCCGCCACCGCCCTGCCCTGCGGATGGTGGTCGCTGCAGCTTGTCGCCACGGCAGAATTCCTTGTTGCCCGTCAGGATGAAATGACGGCTGCCCCCGCTGAAGACCCGGTGGAAGGAGGGTTCGTGCAGCGCGTCCGCCGGGACGGTGACGCTTCTGTCATGTCCGGTCTCCTGTATGCTGCCGTGTGCGATCGCTTCGCGCACGGATTTCTGGACGGCGTCGCGGGCGCGTTCGATCACGCGGCGCCGGTTCTCGATATTTTTCCCATGGGGATTGGAACGTCTGTCAATGATGTCCACTGCGCATTACCACCATGTTCCGTGTGTCAGGCGGACTGCTTGACCCGCATGTACCATTCAACCAATCGACGGACCTGGCGTTCCGTGTAACCACGCGCAATCATGCGTCCCACGAATTCGTCGTGCTTGTGCCCGGTCTCCCTGTCCTTCTTCGACCCGAAGCTGATGACCGGCAGCAGGTCCTCCACCTGGCTGAACATCCGCTTTTCAATGACGTCGCGGATTTTCTCGTATGACGTCCATGACGGGTTGCGGCCGGCATTGTTCGCGCGTGCGCGCAGGGCGAATTTCACGACCTCGTTACGGAAATCCTTGGGATTGGCGATACCTGCGGGCTTTTCCGTCTTCGTCAGTTCGGAATTGAGCAGGTCGCGGTTGAGCATCTGCCCCGTGTCGGGATCCTTGAAATCCTGGTCCTCGATCCACGCATCGGCATGTTCGAGGTAACGGTCGAACAGGTTCTGGCCATAGTCGTTATAGCTTTCCAGATATGCCTTCTGGATCTCGTGCCCCAGATATTCGGCATAGCGTCCGGCAAGTTCGGACTTGAGGGTGGCGAGGTACTGGGCCTCCACCTCCGCCGGGAACTGTTCGCGCCTGATGGCCTGTTCCAGCACATACATCAGATGGACCGGGTCGGCCGCGATTTCCGTCGGGTCATGGTTGAACGTGGCCGACAGCACCTTGTAGGCGAAGCGGGTGGAAATGCCGTTCATCCCCTCGTTCACGCCGGCGGCGTCGCGATATTCCTGCATCGTGCGGGCCTTGGGGTCGGTCTCGCGGATGTTTTCCCCGTCATAGACCCGCATCTTGGCGAACTGGGTGGAGTTGGGGTGCGGTTTGAGCCGCGACATGACGGCGAAGCGCGCCAGCATTTCCAGCGTGTTGGGCGCGCACGGGGCGGACGAAAGGCTGGAGGTGTCGATCAGCTTTTCATAGATCATCGCCTCCTCGCTGACGCGCAGGCAGTAAGGCACCTTGATGACGCAGACACGGTCGAGGAAGGCCTCGTTGGAGCGGTTGTTGCGGAAGGTCTGCCATTCGGCCTCGTTCGAATGGGCAAGGATCACGCCGGTGAAGGGAATGGCGCCGATATTCTCCGTGCCGACATAATTCCCCTCCTGCGTTGCCGTCAGCAGCGGATGGAGCATCTTGATGGGGGCCTTGAACATCTCCACGAATTCAAGGATGCCCTGGTTGGCACGGTTCAGCCCGCCGGAGAAGCTGTAGGCATCGGGATCGTTCTGGCTGTAATTTTCCAACTGCCGGATATCGACTTTCCCCACCAGGGCCGAGACATCCTGGTTGTTGTCATCCCCCGGTTCCGTCTTGGCGATCGCGATCTGGCGCAGGCGGGAGGGATGGAGTTTCACCACGCTGAAGCGTGACAGGTCGCCATCGAATTCTTCCAACCGCTTGATGGCCCACGGACTGGCAATTCCCGTCAGCAGGCGTCGCGGGATGCCGTACTGCTTTTCCAGCGCCGGACCCATGCGTTCGGGATCGAACAGGCCAAGCGGGCTTTCAAAGACCGGGCTGATCTCGCGCCCGGCCTTGAGCGCATAGATCGGCTCCTTCTCCATCAGCGCCTTGAGCCGTTCGCCCAGTGACGATTTGCCGCCCCCCACCGGCCCCAGCAGGTAGAGGATCTGCTTGCGTTCCTCCAGTCCCTGTGCCGCGTGGCGGAAGAAGCCCACGATCTGCTCGATCGTTTCCTCCATTCCGTAGAAATCGGAAAAAGCGGGATAGATCCGCACGGTGCGGTTCATGAAGATGCGCGACAGGCGCGGGTCGCGTGACGTGTCGATCGTCTCGGCCTCTCCGATCGCGCTGAGCATGCGTTCCGCCGCCGTGGCATAGCAGGAGGGATCGGCCTTGCAGTGTTCGAGGTAGTCGGACAGCCCCATTTCGACTTCGCGGTGTTCGTCGCGCATTGCCGTCGCAAGGGAGAAGACATTGAACTCATTGGCCATCAGCAGATTTCTCCGAAATCAGCAGGGTTCGGGGTGAACCATAGGATGAGTATGCGTCGTATCTTGTGCCTGTACCCCTTCATGCGGGGGGAAGTGTCAGCAACCTGTCATTGTGGTCTGGTGATGATGAACACGACCGATCGCCTGCATGGGCGTGGTATCGTGAGGCCGGGCGGTATTGCCCTGATATAACCTAGTGATTTCGTCACCCCGTAAACAACGGGTCCCGATGTGCAGGATCGGCCCGTCCGTTTACGCTATCGCCGTGGATGCGCCGGATTCAACCTAAATCTTCATGATGAACCATTGGTAGGCCCGGCGTCATGCAGGCGTCAGGTTCGCAGGACCAGCCCGTCATGCGCGGCCTCGATCCCGTCGGGCAGGTGCGTCTGCATCCAGCCCCAGTCCATGTCCGGCCCCATGTGGGTCAGCACGGTACGGCGCGGGCGGATGCGTTCACGCCATTCGATCACGCGTTCTAGCCAGCCATGGGAAACATGGGTCGTGCGCTGGAAACAGCCAACCACCCACGTATCGACGCCGTGGAGGATATCAAGCGCCGCATCATCAAGTTCCGCGACATCGGTGCAGTACGCCATCGGCCCCACACGCAGGCCAAGCGTCAGGGTGCGGCCATGTACCTGCCTGAAAACACGCACATTCATGCCGGCGATCACGACTTCGCTGCCGGCCTCGATGACATTGGGGGTCAGGACCGGGCGATAGAACGATGGCGGCGTCCACGGACGGAAGACGTAATCGAAGCGCGTCATCAGTTCGTCGATGACGTCGCGTGTGCCATAGGCGGGAATCGGGCGGCCCATGATGCGGTTGATCGCCCGCAATTCATCAAGCCCCGCGATATGGTCCGCATGGGCATGGGTATAGAGGACCGCATCCACACGTGAGATATGCTGCGCCAGCATCTGCGCGCGCAGGTCCGGCCCCGTATCGACCAGCAGCGCATTGCCCGCATCATCGCGCAGCAGCACCGAGGAGCGCAGGCGGATGTTGCGTGGCTCACGCGGGTCACATTCCCCCCATTCCCCTGCCCCGTCCGGCCCGCCGACCATCGGCACGCCAGCAGAACCACCGCACCCCAGAATGGTCATTTCCATGGCTCAGGCCGCCCTGGTGAACAGGCGGTGGAAATTGGCGGTGGTCAACGCGGCGAATGCGTCATCCTCCATTCCCCGCAATTCAGCCACGACACGCGCCGTATGCGCGACATAGCCCGGTTCGTTGCGCTTGCCCCGCTTTGGCACGGGGGCCAGGAACGGGGCATCCGTCTCCACCAGAAGCCGTTCGGCCGGGACCTCCGCCGCGACCGCGCGCACCGATTCCGCACGTCCGAAGGTCGCAATGCCGGAGAAACTGATATACCCGCCAAGTTCGACCGCCGTGCGCGCCAGTTCCGGACCGGAGGAAAAGCAGTGGACGAGGAACGGGAACGCGCCCTTTTCCTCATGCTCGTGGCGCAGGATGGACATCATGTCCTCATCCGCGTCACGGGTATGGATCACCAGCGGCAGGCCCGTCTGCCGCGCCGCATCGATATGGGCGCGGAAACTCTCCTGCTGGCGGGGGCGGATTTCAGGCTTGCCGTGGAAATAGTCCAGACCGCTTTCGCCGATCCCGATGACGCAATCCTCATGCGTCTGGGCGATGATGTCACCTGCCGTCGTGGCGGGCGTTTCATCCACATGGTCGGGATGGGTCCCCACCGTGCACCAGACGCGCACATTATCGGAATCAAAGCCGGCAAGCCGCTTCTGCTCCGCCGCGCGGGACAGGCGCGTGCCGATCGTGACAAGCCCGCTGACCCCTGCCGCGCGGGCGCGCGACAGGAGATCCGGCAGTTCCTCGTCCGAAAAATGGTCGAGGTGGCAGTGGGAGTCCGTAAGGCCCGTGCGCGCCATCACTGGGCTTCCGGCTCGACAAAGCGGGGGAACACGCCCTTGGGCGCGGGCAGCGCCCGACCCGCCGGAAGGGGGGTGTCAAGGGCTGCGAAATTGCGCTCCGTCGCCTCCACGCCCAACTGGGTCAGCATGGCGTCCATGCTGCCGGGCATGTAGGGCTGGAGCACGGTGGCGACGGTGCGCAGCACATCGGCCAGCACGCGCAGCACGTCGGCCATCCGCTGCGGGTCGGTCTTTTTCAGCGCCCACGGGGCCTGATGGTCGATATAGGCATTGCTGGCGCGGATCACCTTCCACACTTCCTCCAGCGCATCCGTCAGCGCCTGGCGGTCGATCTGCCCATGCATGATGTCCGGCAGCAGGCTGGCCTGCGCCAGCAGTGCGGTATCCTCCGCCGTGGGGGTGCCGCGTTCGGGCAGCATGCCGCCACAGTTGCGCGCGATCTGCGACAGGGTGCGCTGCGCAAGGTTGCCGAGGTCGTTGGCGAGTTCGACATTCATGCGCGTGATGATGGCCTTGCGATTGATGTCGCTATCGCCGCCAAACGGCATTTCACGCATCAGGAAGAAGCGGACCGGATCAAGGCCGAATTCCGCCACAAGGTCGCGCGGGTCAAGCACGTTGCCCAGCGACTTGCTCATCTTCTGCCCCGCGATGGTCCACCACCCATGGGAGAACACACGGTCAGGCAGCGGCAGCCCCGCCCCCATCAGCAGCGCGGGCCAGTAGATGGCATGGAAGCGCAGGATGTCCTTGCCCACCAGATGCAGGTTCGGCGGCCAGAAGTCCCATCGCGGCGCGCTTTCATCGGGATAGCCCACGGCGGAGAGGTAATTGGCCAGCGCATCGACCCAGACATACATCACATGCTTCGGGTCGCCCGGCACGGGGATGCCCCAGTTGAAGCTGGTCCTGCTGATGGACAGGTCACGCAGGCCGCCGCGTACGAAGCTGATGACCTCGTTACGGCGGCTTGAGGGTTCCACGAATCCCGGATGGGTTTCGTAGAGTTCCAGAAGCCTGTCCTGAAATTTGGACAGGCTGAAGAAATAGGACGGCTCCTTCACCCATTCCACCGGCGCGCCGGTAGGCGCCGTGCGCGTGCCGTCAGGTCCGGTGACCAGTTCTTCTTCCTGATAGAAACATTCGTCGCGCAGCGCGTACCATCCCTCATATGCGCCGAGGTAGATATGGCCGTTTTCCTCCAGCTTCTTCCACAATGCCGACGCCCCCGCAGCATGGCGGGGTTCCGTCGTGCGGATGAAGTCATCATAGGAGATGGCCATCTTGTCATACATGTCACGGAAGTCCGCTGCGACACGGTTGGCCAGTTCGACCGGGGCCACGCCCGCGGCCTGTGCCGCCTGCTCCACTTTCTGTCCATGCTCGTCAGTGCCGGTCAGGAAGAAGACGTCAAAACCCGCCAGCCGCTTGAAACGCGCGATCACATCCGCCGCGACGGAGGTATAGGCGTGTCCGATATGGGGCGCCCCATTCACATAATAGATCGGTGTCGTGACGTAATAGCGCCGTGTCATATTGCATTCACCCGCGCAAGCGCCGAAAGGAGCGCCTGCTGCTTATCCAGATTGAAATTTTCGCACTCCGCGCGCAGCCGGACCAGATCCTGCCATGCGCCCGCCATGCGTTCGGGGCGTGTATCGCGTGGCTGCCCTTCGTGCCATGGTCCGTTGAGGAGTTCACGTGTCCTTACCGATATGGCATCGCACAGCAGATCGAAAAAGACCGGAAAGCCATTTTCCGATTCCATGATGCGGCCCGCGATACGATAGGCCTCCATGCCATGGGCCTGTCCCTGCATCACCTCTTCCACCAGCCCATACAGCTTCAGCGCGTCCTTCTGCAGCAGTGACAGCGCCCGCCCCGCAGAGCCGTGCGACAGCGCGATGACCTTTTCGATATCCTCCCCGCCATAGCCGTCCTCCACGATGTCCGTCAGGACCGCGCGCAGTTCGTGCGGCGGCAGCGGGGCAAGGTCCAGCGTGCGGCAACGGCTGCGGATGGTCGGCAGCAGGCGCCCCGGCGCGGCGCAGGTCAGGATCAGGATCGCGCCCGTGGGCGGTTCCTCCAGGATTTTCAGGATGGCGTTCGCGGCCGTGCGGTTCATGTATTCCGCGCCATCGACGATCACGACCCGCCATCCACCCTCGGCCGCGGTGCGGCGCAGGAAAGCGCCGATCGGACGCACGTCATCACCGACGATTTCGCGGCGCTGGCGACGGGTCTTTTCATCCACGCTGCGTCCGACCACCAGCAGGTCCGCATGTGTCCCGGCGGTGACGCGCCGGCCGACCGCGCTGCCATGGTCCTGCGCGTTGAGCAGGGCGCGCGCCATCATGAACGCCATCGTCGCCTTGCCGATCCCTTCGACCCCGGTCAGCAGCCAGGCGTGATGCAGGCGGCCCGAGTGCATCACCGATACGAACTGCTGCCATGCCGCCCCGTGCCCGTGCAGGCGTGTGCGTTCGCGCAGGGTGGTCATGTTCCCTCCTGCGGCATCGGCAGGCGGGTTGTGACATGGCCCGCGATGACCCGCGCCAGGATATCGGGCGGCAGGGTCGCATCGAGCGTGATGCATCGATCCGGTTCGTGCCGGGCGATGGCGGCAAAGCCTTCGGCCACGCGGGCATGGAACGCCTCGGTCGCGGCTTCGTAACGGTCGGGACGGTTGCCGCGCGCGCGCAGGCGTTCACGCGCCACGGTGCGGGGGATATCAAGGATGAAGGTCAGGTCGGGGACCACACCCGTCTGCTGGCGCAGCGACGCGATGAGGGCGAGGATATCGTGATCCCCTGCCCCCCTGCCATATCCCTGGTAGGCTTCGGTGGAATCGGTGAAGCGGTCGGAAATGACGATCTTCCCCGCCTCCAGCGCGGGACGGATCAGGTGATCGACATGGTCGTAGCGCGCGCTGAAATGCATCAGTGTCTCGGCGCGCAGCGACAGGTCGTGTTTTCCGAACAGCAGCAGGTCGCGTATGGCCTCGGCCCCCGGCGTGCCACCGGGTTCGCGTGTCATGACGACACGCCCTGATGGCACGATGGTGGCCAGATGCTGTTGCAGCAGGCGGACCTGTGTCGATTTTCCGGCCCCTTCCCCCCCTTCGAACGTAATGAACATTCCCGCCATGGGTTCAGTGATGCCCCAGCTTCTGTCCCAGCACGGCGGAGGCCCGGCCGAACAGGCCAAGCCGCGCCACGTCGGCGCCCGCCACCAGCGGCACCGTGATGTCGGCCAGTCCGGTGTTCGAGATCACAAGCTGCCCCAGTGGCTGCCCCGTCACGATTGGCGCGGGTACCGGGCTTTTGTAATCCAGTACGACATGCACGCGGTTCTGCCATCCGTGCGGCAGCGTCAGCAGCACGTCGCGCGTGACCACCAGCGGCACGGTCGGGGCATGGCCCAGCCAGACCGGGGCGTTGTCGATGACCGCGCCGTTATGCGTCAGCGTGGCGTTCTCGAAATTGACGAAGCCCCATTCCAGCAACCGCTCCCCCTCGAACGCGCGGGCGTTGCTGGATGGCAGGCCGTTGATGGCCATGACGATCCGGTTCCCGTTGCGTTCCGAACTGGCGCACAGGCCGTATCCGCCCGCGTCCGTGTGGCCGGTCTTCAGCCCGTCGGCAATGCCCTTGACCACCAGCGCGTTGCGGTTTTCCTGCGAAATCTTGTTATAGCGAAACCCTTTTTCCGCAAAGAAATGGTAATATTCGGGGAAATCGTGAATCAGGTGCATGGCGATGGTGGTGACGTCGCGCGCGGACATGTAATGCCCGTCGGCGGGCCAGCCAGTCGCGTTCATGAAATGCGAGTTGGCCATGCCAAGCTGCGCCGCCTGTGCGTTCATCAGGGAAACGAACTGGGATTCCGAACCGGCCACCCCTTCGGCAAGGACGATGCACGCATCATTGCCCGACTGGATCACCATTCCCTGGATCAGGTCGGAAACCAGTACCTCCCCCTGCAGGGGGACGAACATCTTCGACCCCTGCATCCGCCATGCCTTTTCACTGACCGGCAGGGACTGGTCGAGTTTCAGCCGTCCCGCACGCAGCATCCCGAAAACGACATAGGCCGTCATCATCTTCGTCAGCGATGACGGCGGCATGCGTTCATCAGCTGCCTTTTCCAGCAGTACCGCCCCGGTGGTGTAATCCACGATGCATGCCCATCGCGCGGGCGTATCGACCGGCCCGATCAGGCTGTTGGCGGGGGACGCGGGTACGGCGGACGCATCCGCACCCGCGTTCGCGGGGGCTGCCCCGGCCGGCGCGGGGCGGTGCCTGCGCGCGGCCAGTGCCCGTCCCGCAGGCAGCAGCGCAAGCGCGCTGGCCGCGCCCGACAGGATCGCGCGACGTGTGGGATTACGGCCCGGCGCGGCGGCCCGAAGCATGTCTGTGCGAAGCGGTGCGTGTCCTGATGTCATGTAATCTCGTTACCCAGAAGCCCTACGGCCAGTGCATAGAAATCCGACGGATTGTAGCGGCGGATTGCGTTAAAATTACGATAGACCATGAAGGATTCGCCCCCCACCCCATCGGGGCGCAGGATCGCGCCACGCATGTCCGTGCGGGGGAATGCGCTGCCATCGACCTGCCGCACCCCGGCGTTCATCCATTCCTGCAATGTCCTGCTCTGCGCACGGCCCAGCATGGACTGGGGCAGCGTGTCGGGCACCGTGACCTGCTGTCCCCATGGTTCGTCGCTGACCCATCCCGACTGCGAAAGGTAGCTGGCGATGGAGCCGAAGACATCGGCGGTGGAATGCCAGATGTCACGCCGCCCGTCGCCATCCATGTCCACGGCATAGCGCAGGTAGGCGCTGGGCATGAACTGCGGCTGTCCCATGGCGCCCGCGTAACTGCCGATCATCTGTTCGGGCGCGATATCCCCCATCCCGAGGATGCGCAGCGCCTTCATGAGTTCGTCGTGAAAGAATTTGGCCCGTCGCCCGTCATAGGCCAGCGTGCACAGCGCATCGATGACGCCAAACGTGCCCATATGCGCGCCATAGCCGGATTCCAGCCCCCATATGCCCGCGATGGCCGCCTGCGCCACGTTGTAGCGTGTCAGCGCCTGGTCCAGCAGCGCGCGCTGCGCCATGACGGCCGTGCGACCGTCCGATATCTTGCGCGCGGTAATGACGCGCTGGCGGTACTGGGCCCAGGTCAGGTGGAATTCCGGCTGCGTGCGGTCCAGCCTGATGACCTGCGCATTGGGGGTGGACAGGTTCAGGGCCCGCTGGAGGATCCCGGCATCAATCCCCTGCCGAATCGCATCCTCGCGCACGCCCGCGACGAACGTGGCATAGTCCTGTGCACGCGCGCGGGCGCTGCGTGGACGCAGGACGGATGTCATGGCCCCGGTGGACAGGGTGGCGGCGGACAGCAGGAATGCGCGACGTACAAGCATTGTGATGCTCTGCCACGGAGGCGGGGTGGTTTCAATCCTCGACGCCCCATTGGGGACTGTTTCTGCCGTGCGCTGTGGCGGGGGGACACAATCGGATAACAACTTCGGGTTTGTCCGTATCGTCGAAGCATGCAACAAGGTCGCCACGGCACGGTTATATGCAGGGGCCGTTGTTGCGGGGACGCGCGGGGGCCGCGCAGGGGGCGGTATTGCCCTGCCTGCCGTCTGTCGCCTGCGATATGCCGCGTCATGTCGTTTCCGTGGCGTGCATGGCCCGCATCGCGCATGAGTTGAAAGAGGCTTGTCAGTTATTGGTCACACTCCCCCCCCTTTTCCTGTCATGCGTGCGTTAGCGGGCCGGAGATGTCCTTATCCCTGACTTCCATCCTTGCCGCGGCAGGTGCCTCCCCCCTGTTGCAGGGGCTGGCCATCATCGTAGGCACGTTCATTCTGGAGGACGCGGCGACAATCGTGACCGCCATGCAGGTGCAGACGGGACATGTCGATCTGCCGGTGGCGCTGGTGGCGCTGTATATCGGCATCGTGGTGGGGGATATCGGGCTTTACGGGCTTGGCTATCTTGCCGCGTGCTGGCCGCCTGCGCGCCGGTGGGTCACGCTGCCGAATGTGGAGCATGAAGGCCACTGGTTCGACCGCAACGTCTTTCGCATCGTCTTCATCAGCAGGTTCATCCCCGGCGCGCGCCTGCCGCTCTATACCGCCTGTGGTTTCTTCCGTGCGCGTCTCGGCCTGTTCTGTGTCGCCGCCGTGCTGGCGACACTGATCTGGACGACGCTGCTGTTCGCCGTTTCCCTGCGTGTCGGACAGTTCCTGATTTCCCACCTGGGGACCTGGAAATGGCTGGGGCTGGCGGGATTCATCGTGACCATCTTCCTCATCAGCCGTACCATTGCCCGATTGCAAGGCCAATCCCGATGACCGACATGTCCACCCTCTCCGCTCCCGCCCGTCCTGAAAAGGCGCCCTCCCCCCTGTCCATGTTCGAATTCTGGCCGGGGTGGATCTTCTATACCCCGGTGGTGATGTACTGGATCATCATGGGCCTGCGCTATCGCGACGTCAGCCTGCCCACCGCCGCCAACCCGCGTATCGAGACCGGCGGCCTGTGCGGGGAGAGCAAGAGTTCGATCCTCAACATGGCGGGAGAGACCGCGCGCCGCTGGATCGCGCCCTATACAATGGTGGAAACCGGGCGCAACGACACCGCCCGCGCCCTGCAGGCGATGGAACATGCGGGCCTGTCCTTTCCCGTGGTGCTCAAGCCCGACATCGGCTGCAACGGCACCGGGGTCAAGCTGGTGGGCGATGCCGCGGCGCTGACGCAGGCGCTGGCCGCATTCCCGCGCCGTGTCTCGCTGATGCTGCAGCGCCTCATCCCCTATTCATACGAAGTCGGGATTTTCTATATCCGCCACCCTGACGAGGCGCATGGACGCATCACCTCCATGACTTACAAGGAGGTGCCGGTCCTTGTCGGCGACGGGCGCTCCACGGTGGAGGAACTGCTGCATGCGGACCCGCGCACCCGCCTGGTGCCCCAGATCTATGTCCCGCGCCTGCGTGAACGTCTGGCACAGGTGCCTGCCGCGGGCGAGACCCTGCCCCTCGTCTTTACCGGCAATCATTGCAAGGGGGCGATTTTCCATAACTGCACGGCCGATGTGACGCCCGAACTCGAAGCGCGGATCGACGGGATCATGCACGATATTCCCGATTTCCATTTCGGGCGTATCGACGTGAAGGCCGAATCCGCAGCCTCGCTGCTGCGGGGGGAGAAATTCGAGATCATCGAGATCAATGGCGTGGGTTCCGAAGCCACCCATATCTGGGATTCGCGCACGACCCTGCGTGAAGCCTATGCCGCGCAGTTCATGCATTATCGTGAAACATTCCGCATCGGTGCGAAGAAACGCAGCGCGGGATGGAAGCCCAGTGGCGCGATGACCATGCTGCGCTGCTGGCTGCGTCAGCGCAGGCTGCTGTCGTCCTATCCCATGAACGACTGAACGGCCTTCCGGCGGGGCTGCCTTTTCAACGAAGCACTATTGCGTGACGCTTCCTCATGATTCCCGTTCGCGGAGGGGTCATGAAGGATCGGAAGGCAGCCCGCCATTGCCAAAGATGTAATTGCTGACCTGCTGTTCCAGGCTGACAGGTTCATGGGTGTCGGTAATGACGGCGTTGGGGGCCAGCGCTGTCGTGCTGTCGCCCGCGCGCACCATCAGCGCCATGTCGGCCGTCAGTGACGGACTGCCGATGGAAAGGCTTGTATTCGCAGGAAGGTTGACGGCACGATCCACGGTGAAGCCCACATTCGCCATATAGGTGGTGGGATCCAGTGTGATGGAGGTGACGCGCCCGACCGAGACCCCGCCCAGTTCGACATCCGCGCCCACCTTGAGCCCGTTTGCGGAAATGAACCGCGCCGTCAGCGGGCGCCCTGCCGTATCCGGCCCCATCTGGGAGGCGCGGGCATAGGCACAGAACCCCGCAGCCACCAGCAGCACCAGGCCGCTGGAAATGATCGCGCCGCTTCTTTCCCTTGCCATGACGGTCCTTTGCCCATTTATGTATCGCGGCGATGGCACCGGCCATCGCACCCAGACGTTGTACCAGTCTAATTCGCCACGGATATCCCGACAATGACACTCCTGCAGGCAATCATCATTGCAATCATCCAGGGGGCGACCGAACTGTTCCCTGTCAGCAGCCTTGGGCATGCCGCCATCGTGCCCGCACTCCTGCACTGGTCGGTGGACCTGCATGGGGACATGTTCCTGCCGTTTCTGGTCATGCTGCATCTGGGAACCGCCACTGCCCTGCTGCTGTTTTTCTGGGGGGACTGGCGTGCCCTGCTGTCGGGGGCGTCGGGGCGCGATGGTGTGCAGCGGCAGATCGAAAGCGTGCGCATCTTCATCCTGCTCGGTGTTGCGACCGTGCCGGCGGTGATCGTCGGGGGCCTGTTTGAACACATGATCCGCCACCTGTTCGGTACCGCGCGCTATGCGGCGATTTTCCTGACGCTGAATGGTGCGATGCTGCTGTTGACGGAACGTATCAAGGGGCGCGGGACCGACAGCGTGCTGGGCCGCCCCATCGCCTCTCTGGGCATGGGGGAAGCCGTCATGATCGGCCTGTGCCAGTGCCTTGCATTCTTCCCCGGCATTTCCCGGTCCGGCGCCTGTATCGTCGGCGGCCTGCTCAGTCGGCTGTCGCATGAAAATGCGGCGCGTTTTTCGTTCCTGATGGCGCAGCCGGTCATCCTGATGGCCACGGTCAAGGAAGCGTTCGAGATGCGGCATGTCACGCTGGAACCCGGACAACTGGAAACAGCCGGTATTGCGGCGGTCGTGGCCGCCATTGTCGCGCTGTTCAGTACCGCCATCCTGATGCGGTATTTCCATGACCATGAAAAATGGGCGCTGCAGCCTTTTGGCTATTACTGTATCGCCATGGGGGTCTTTTCGTTCATCTATCTGGGCTGAGGAAGGGGCGTGCCGATATTGCAGGAGCATGACGTCAACCCGGCCATTCGTGCCGTCCCGCGCATGGAGGTCGCGTGGTGGCGGGAACGGTTTTGGCACAAGCAGCGTCATATCCGCCATGACATCAGTGATCTGGTCTGGTTCGGGGATTCCATCACCCATAACTGGGAACGCCGGGGGCCACCGGCATGGCAGGACTTTGCCCCGGTGTGGCAGGCATATTATGGCGACCGCCGGGCGCTCAACCTCGGGTTTCGTGGGGATGACACGCGAAACCTCCTGTGGCGCATGGAACATGGCGAACTGGAATTCCGCCGGGCCCCGCGCGTTTTTGTCGTGCTGATCGGGGTCAACAACCTCGGGCATCTCCGGCAATGCGCAGGACAGGCCGCAGGCGGAATCCGCCGCATTGTCGAACGCATACACCGCACCTTCCCCGACAGCGCCATCCTCCTGCCCGGTATCCTGCCCTCGCTACGCTCCGCATGGGTCACATCGCAGACACTTACGCTGAACCGGATGTTGCGTGCCTTTGCCGCCGTGCGTGGGCGGTGGCTGCATTACGTTGACCTTGCCGGGTGCCTGCAAACGGATGGCAGGGTTGATGCGGACCTGTTCATGGATCCGCTTTTGTCGCCGCCTGCCCTGCCGCTGCATCCGATCGCCATGGCGCAGGCGCGGATCGCACGGTGTCTGGAACCCCTCATATGCGGGCTGCTGGGCGATTACCCGCACCATTTCCCGTCCCGTCCGGCGGCTTATTGGGGCGCTCCCTGACCCTGCCCCTGTGTGCCGGGGGCGGATGTTCCGCCCTGCCCCGGCCCGTGATAGGCCCCCGGGGGCGGCCGGTCGATCGGGGGGGAGAGCATCATGCCCTCATGCATGCCCCCCTGCCCCGAGGCCGAGGTGACATAGGCCAGGCGTTCGCGCGGCAGGGCCTCGGGGCATTCATCGCGCAGGAAGGCGATGATCTGTTCACGTATTTCGCACCGCAGGTCCCAGCTTTGCATCGCGGAGCGCGCGCTGGCTATGACGCGGATGGTCATGACCTGCGCATTGCAGTCCGCGACCTGCACGTCGAATACCTTTCCGTCCCACAGCGGGGCCGCATGCACGATTTCGCGCAGGCGTTCGCGGATGCGGTCCATCGGCGCATGGAAGTCCACATACAGGAACACCACGCCGATCAGGGCCGCGGAATTATGGGTCCAGTTCTGGAACGTGTTTTCAAGGAAGTATGAAATCGGCACGATATGCCGCCGCCAGTCCCACACCCGCAGCACGACATAGGTGGAGGTGATTTCCTCCACCCAGGCCCAGTCGCCGTTGATGATGATCAGATCCTCCATGCGGATGGGCTGTGTCATGGCGATCTGCATGCCCGCGAACAGGTTGGTCAGCAGCGGGCGCGCCGCCAGACCCACCACAAGCGACGCCGCACCGGCGGAGGCAAACAGGCTCAGCCCGTACTGGCGCACCGGCTCGAACGTCATGAGCGAGGCGCCAACCGTCAGCAGCCCGATCAGCAGGTCGGCCGTCCGGCGCAGCATGCGCACCTGCGTCATGTGCGTGCGCAGCAGGATGTCATCCTTGTCGTTCTTGTCATTGATCCGGGCGAGGTACGCCTCCGACAGGATGCGCGTGGCGACGACCGCGGCATATCCCAGCATCAGCACGAACAGCACCAGCAGCGTGTGCGTCGTGGCCTGGATCATTTCATAAGGCAGGCCGGATGCCGGCAGCGCCGTGCCGACAAACAGCACGACCAGCATGATGCGCACCGGGCGCTGCATGGCCATGGTGAAGGTGCGGATGAACGCGCCGCGTTTCTGGCCCGGGATTCGCAGGACGAGTTTTGTGAAAAAGCGGCTGAAAAGTTCCGCCATCAGGCCGGCGGCACAGAGCATGAGGATGGAGGAGACGGGTCCAGGTAACCACCCGAAAAGATTTTTTAGGTCAGTAAGTACGGTAATGAATTCGTTTTTCACGAATGAATCTCAGCTTCTCTCTTATATATCCGGGGGTATGCCACGCATATCGTGCACGCAGCGGCAATGCGACCCTGCGGCCTGAATTCTTTTACAGGAGAATCATGGCGATAACGGGTTGACTTCTCCCTTCGGTGGGGATATTTCGCACACATCCTAACGCGATGGCGGCGTAGCTCAGCGGTAGAGCAGGGGAATCATAATCCCTTGGTCGGCGGTTCAAATCCGTCCGCCGCTACCATCCGCGTTAGGATTGTTTCCCAAAGACTTAGCGACATGAACCGGCCTCCTCTGGCAGTGGTATGCTAGTCACGATTTATCCCCCCTATCAAAAACGCTAGTCACTCCCCTCGCCTGCCGCTTCTCATCAAGCGCGCGACTGGACAGCTTTGCAATGGCGTTGACCGCCCTCGTCTTCTGCTCTGCGTGCCGCACATAGACGCTGACGGATGCGGCAGACGTGTGTCCTGTGATCGACATGATCTCCCGTTCCGTGCACCCCGTTTCAGCCAGCCACGATGCCGCCGTCGCGCGCAATCCGTGCCAGACGACGCCACGCAGGCCCGCAGACCGGATTGCCTTACTGACAGCGGTTTGAAACGAGCTGAGTTCCCACGGCTTCCCAATACTGGACGTTAGAATCGTTTTGGCCGTCCGCAGGGTCAATTCCCGTTCAAGGACCGCCTTCAGTTCCGGGTGGCATGGGATCCAGACCCGCGCGCCAGTTTTTTCCTGCACGACCGCAATAACGTCTCCATCAAATGCGTCCCAGGTCATGGCCACCTGGTCAATGCCGCGCTGCCCTGTTCCCAGGGCCAGCAGCAGCGGCAAACGAAACTCGGGTTTTTCGCGCAGAAATGTCTGAATTTCGTCGCGCGTCCACGCCCGATAGCCCGGCCCGGTCTTCAACCGCTTGGGTCGCAGGGCCGGATTGTCCGTCCGCATGCCTATTTCCATGGCATACCCCATGAGAATCGACAACACCGTCACGGTCTTATTGGCGCGCCGTGGGCTGGGTATCGGTTCGTCGCCGTCCTGTTTCCCGAGGCGGAACGCGTACCTGTCACGGACAAGCCGTACGGCCTGACGATCAAGTTCTGACACCAGAGCATTCCCGAAATCATCCTCTAACGGGCCGAGGAACTTCTCGTAGTCCTTCCTGGTGCTGGGCTTGAGCTGTGCCCACTCGGGGGATGATCGATAGCGCGCGATCAGTTCACACAGGCTGCCTGACCTTATGCTGCGGCGCGGCGCATCATTCGCCTCGAAACGCTCATGGATCGTCTGATAGGACTGGAAGAACTCCGGGCTGCCGATTTCGCCCGATATGCGCAGCCTGATTCCGTCCCGCCGGTAATAGGCATATTTCCTGCGACGGGACTGGTAGGTGTTAACGTAAGGCAGAACGACGTTGGCCACTGATTTTCCCTGCAGCCTGTGCCGCTGCTTCCCATGAATTCTGTGTCTGTTTCGGTTGGGTCGGACCGGGCGCTGACTGCCCTTTGATCCTGTCCATCCATGCATCCAGTTCTTCGATGAACCAGACGACGCGCCGACCCGAAATGTGATGCGGTTTGGGGGCGCGGCCCTCGGCAACTTCCTTGCGCAGGGTCGTCACACTGATGCCCCCCACATAGGACGCGGCGAGTTCCTCGCTCATCCCGCGTGGCCAGTTTGGCAATCGTGATGCGCTTTTCACGACGTTTCTCCTGCATTGCTCTGGTCTGTCCATGCCATTGTCCCGCGCGCCAGTGCGACCCTGCGCCCGTCGCGCATCACGGTGCTGCCCCGGAATGCGATCCGGCATGGACTGCCATCTTCCTTCACCAAACCGACAAACTGTCCGTTGCCGGTGCCGTGGATCTCGACGTCATAGATTTCCCGGCCGAACGACAGTCCCGTGAACAGGGACGGGTCATTCCTTTCGCGATGTCCGGTCATGCTGCCGTCCCCTCCCCACTCCTGACCGGACGTTCCGTATGGACCCGCCGCGGCGATGGCTGGCCTGCCTGCTGCGTCGCGGTCGCGACAGGGGCTGTGCGCAAGGCCGCGATATATTCGACGAGGTCGAGTTGCTGTGCTTCGATCATGGCAGGCACCCCACAAATAGCAGTACCAGCCCGCCCCAGATCAGGGAGAACAGCAGGGCGTAGGCCGCGACCTCCTCGGTCGTCGGCAGGTGATCGCGCAGGCGTTCGACCTGCCGGTCGGACAGCGGGCTCATGGCGTGGCCTCCTGCTTCGGATGCCTGATGGCGATGATATACGGGGACAGGTGCGGACTGATGTCCGCAGTCATGTCGATCCCAAGATCGGTCAGCTCAACCACGATGTCTGCGGCTTGCCTGCCCAGAATGGGCAGGACGTCAGATCCGCGCAATGCAGCGATAACGCCACCAGAACTGAAATGCGTCCAAAGAGGAAAACGGCAATGAGGAAATTCGGCTGCCTCTTCGAACGCCTTCATGGCGCATTTAAACATGTCACGCAGGGCCTGAACCTTTTCCAGATCATCAAGCCTCATGACCGGACCTTTCCCTCGTTGCGGCGCGCCCAGTTCTGGGCCTCGATCTCCGGTCCTTCCGCATGGAATGCGCCCATGACCAGGTCCTCCAGATCCCGCATGCGGGCGTCAGCCTGGCGGGCGTGGGACCGCGCGATGCCGTGTGCCCCTGCCGCGCGGTAGTCCTTGACCGTCAGGAAATACATCCGGAACTGGGAATGCAGGTTGATCGCGGCAGCCTGAGCAGCCTGCGGCAGTCGGGCGATCAGATCACCGGCGGGCACGGGCGTGAAATCGTGGGTCATGCCGCACCTCCCATACACACGGCATGAGCAGCAGGCAGCCGGGGAAGGCTGTTGTCAGCCTTCCCCCCGCCTTCCATCATCGGGCTGTTCAACGACTCGATGAGGAAACCAATGGCAAAAGCACCAGCGCCACCGCGCCCGACCCCGCGACCAAAGCCGAACGAACAGGGCGGTATCGTGCCGCCTATCGTAAGGTAATCAGACCTGCCCAGATGGCGGCGAAGATTACGGAAATGACCAGAAGCACAAAGGCGATGGTCGTGACCCAACCGAACATGGTCATCGCCTTGTGGTTTTTCGTCAGATCCTGATCGATCCGTAGGGCAAGCGCCTCTCGCGCCTCCAACTCCGACGCGCAGGGCGTCTTTCCGTCCGTGGTCATATCCATGACTTGTTCCGCGAATTCGCCGGGGATGCCCCATTTGCGGGGCCATACGATGATGCAGGCCATTATCGCAGCCAAAGCCGACAGTGCCGCGGGAATGACAAGTGCGCGATACTGGTACTGCGTGGACGCGGCGACGAATGCCGCCGTCAGCGTCATGCCCCAGCCAATGGCGGAAATGGCCCGCGTGATATGCTTGTTCCACAGGTCCATCTGCGCAGCCTGCCGCATTTCGGCAAGCCGCTGCGCTTCCTTCGCCAGGAACAGACGCAAGCCGTTCCCCGCGACTTCCCCGACCTCGATCTCCTGCGGCTGAGATGGCTGCGTCGTCATGGGGACCTCCATTGCTGATGCGCGGTATAGCATGCTCGCCCTGGGCAATTACAGCATTGGTCATGCCGCACCTCGCCCGGTCAGGAGCAGGCGGCTGGCGGCCTGATGCTGTGCGAGGCGGGCGAGCTGTGCTTCCTCCTCGACGATCATGCTTTCGAGGTGGGCCATGGCCGCGCGGATGGCGCGGCGTTCGGACATCAGCAGGACAATGCCGTCGCATGCCTGCTGCGGCAGGATGCTGCGCAATGCGTGGGCGGCGGCCTGTCGGTGGTTGACGGCGGCCTGCAGGGCATCGGGGCGCACTGGCGGCGCGCTCGTGCCTCTGGGATTGAGAATAGCGATTGACACGAAAAAACCTCCATCGCGGGTGGCGATGGAGGAACGTTAGCGTTGCTAATGAAACTGTGGCAAGGGAAAAGTTAGCAATGCTAACCCGATGCCTATTTTTTCTGTAACGATGCCGCCATCCCTTTTAGGGCAGCGAGCAAAATAGCGTGCTGGTCCATAGGCACTTCGCGTAGCAAGGTAAGGAGTTCGAGTTCATTTTTAGTTTGTGCACGGGCGAGTTCATCGGGCTCATTTCCTGTCAGCAACCACGTGGTGGTCGTACCTAAAGCCATTGCAAGAGCCTCAAATCTCTTGGGTTTTGCTGTTGCCCGCCCAGTCTCATATTGGGTTACGGCATTGCCTGTTACACCAATCATGCCCCCAAGTTCTTCAGCCGTGAACCCCAAAAGTTCCCTTTTCGTTCGTATCCGTGTCCCAATGGCTAGAGCGCGAGGGTCTGGCTGCCTAGGTTTGGATTTGGGTTTTTCATTCATGCTCAACGCTTAACCAGCCATCTTAACGCTGCATCCTTAATTTTCTTGCGCTGCATCGTTAGCATTGCTAACCATCTACTCATGCGAGACCGTATCCTCGAAGAAATTTTTCAGCGTAGAGGCGCTGTCACCAAAATTGCTGCCGCATGCGGCATCAGTACCGCTGCTGTCTCAAAGTGGCGGCGCGTGCCCAAGCGTCGTGTGCAAATTGTTTCGAGTTTGGTCGGCAGGCCGCCTGCTGATCTACGTCCGGATATGTTCGGATCGACGCTAGAGATTGAACAGCAGGGGGCAGCATGATGTCTGCCATCTCATTCAGTATCTGGCGCGGGCAACGCAGGAATGGCTTTCGAGCCATCCTTCTTTCTTTCCGCAGCGGCTTCCTTCGCCTTGGCGACCGCAGCAGGAAGTTCGAAGAGGTATTTCATGATCATGCGTGTGATCTCGGCAACTTCTTCGGCATCCTCCCGGGGGACCACCGTGGGCATATGGGCAGGTTCGTTGGCGATTGTGCGCACGGTATGTGCCCATTCCCGCAGTGCTGGTGTGATCTTGTGTTCCTTCTCAAGCCGATCGATGCGGTCAATCAACTTGAGACGCTTTGCCCTGCCGGAGGCGCACAGTTCCTTGGTCGCCACATCCAGCGCCGTGCGATAGGCCACACAGGCCGCGCGAAAACATTTCGCCAGCCGCACTTCTTCTGCCTCCAGAAGAAGACTGTGAACATCTGGCGGAAGGTAGCGGGGAATATTCGGGCGTGGTTGTTCGGGACATGTTTCGATGACCTCAACCAGACTACTAATCGATCCATCTCCACGGACAGTATTGATCATTGTTTCCCAAGCCCGCGGGGAGAGTGGCCTGACCAGAAAAGCAATGAAGCGCCGACAGTGCGTATTCAGGCACTGAGCCGCACCTGTTTGCACGGCCTGCGGCGTTGGGGCCTCTTCCGCAACGGTGCTCATGCCGACGATTTCAAAATTCGTCCTTTTCTCCAAGCAAAACGGGCACTCAAGGGCAATTCTTACCATGTCTGATTATTCCACTACTCAAGCTCAAGATGCGATGGCGATTGCTGAACGTAGCATCCGCCGCGACATGTCCGCGAATTCTCCGGCGGAACGGACCGAACGGCTGACCCGCTCGTATTTCGATACGCGGCCCGAGGGCCGCGATGCGTTCGCAATGGTGCTGATTGCCCGTGTTGCCATGACTGGTCGGGGGGCAGCATGACGGTACGTCAAATCATCGCCCGCACAATCGCCAACCTGCGCACGGCGCGGAGCAGATTGCGTCTTTCGCAGCAGGACAGGCCTGCCCGTCCCGTCGATCCGACGAAGGTCACGCGGGGTTGGTTGGGAAAGGGTCTGCTCACCGCCGAAGAATGGCGGTCCGGAAAGGCTGCAGGCACGCGGAAAGCTCCGGCATCCGTGCGCGAGACCGTGTCCGGGCAGGGTGGCGTTAGCGGGTTTTCCAGCTTCACGCCGCCGCTTGCGCCTGTCCAGCGGGACCAACTGGTCGAAGACCTGCTGGCCATCGTCACGGTGCTGAAGCGCAAACGGCGCGATTGCGCTGATGTCGTGGAATATGGCCCTGCTGTCATTGCCCAGAGCAGGGCGACAGGCTCTGACCTTGATATGGAGATCGAGAGGGTGATGGCAGCAATCCATCAGGTTGCCCCCGGCACTCCCGAGCCTGCCCCCTATGAAGCTGACCGCTCCGTCCGTGAGCAGTTGGAAGCAAATTTCATTTCCAACGCGCTTTTCAAAAGCTTCAGGGCCAGAAAACGCCCGATCGATCAATCGGGTAGCTAGGAACGGCTCGGAAAATGATGCCCGAACGATCCTGCGATGTGTTTCATCAGGTCCGTGCCTTTGGTGCGTGTGCTCAGGTTGAGCAGCATGTTGCCAATATCGAGTTGCGCCTCCTTGGAAAGGTGCGGCATCGCGGCTTCGATCATGCCGTTCAGCACAAAGATCAGGTCGGCGACTTCCGGGCTCATTTTGACGTCGTCGGACAAAGCGAATCCTCCATGGTGTGTGTTGCAACAACCATGGTGGGCCAAGCGGGCTGGTCGGGCAATCGACCGGCCCGCAAGGGCGCTCGTGCGCCCGCGCGACAGACATACGCGCCGCGTGCTCCCGCCTATGCGGTCGAGCCGGTGCGCTCCCCAGTTTCCCCACTGCTACAGGAACAGAGACATCATGGATTATGATTTCATGGATGCCGGACAAAAGACCAGGCTGTGGTGCCTGCAGGCGGCAATCGAGGCGCCATATGGAAAACTCGGCGCCTATCGCGATCTGACTGGCGCCATCATCAATCGTGCGGACAGGTTTCATGAATACGTCCTGCGCGGCAAGCCACCAGTGACAGAGGCAATCCCGGTTTGCGGGCCGGATGCCGGTCCGGGCACTCCCGATAGCGAACAGGCATCGCCTACGCATGTCCATGATGATGAGGACATGGGAGGCGCAGGCCCGCGCCGATCTGGCGGCAGACCAGCGGGCGTTTGCCATGATTTTCGAGGAAAACCGCGATTACGGGCAGGCCCGGCGGCGCTGGGCCGAGGAAGCGGCGCGGCTGGGACGTCCGACGGCGGACCTGAAACTGGACGCGTATCTGGCGGCCTATCGCCCGGTGGAGCAGGCAGCATGAAACGGCGGTTTCGCAAAGGGGCGCGGGAGGTCATCCTGTATGCCGAGGCACTGGGCTACACCTACTCGATCACCGGGCACAACACCCTGCGGTTCTGCCATTCATCAGCGCAGAAACCGGTTTTCGGATCAGCCCAGACAGGCGATCCGCGCGGCCTGAAAAACCTGCGCGCGGAACTGCGTCGGGCGCTGGCGTCGTGAACGCCCATTCGGGCTACGACCGGGTTGCCGATGACTGGTATGTCGAGCCGCCGTGGGCCGTGGGCCGTGGATGCCCTGATCACGGCCGAGGCAACGGTACGCCCCCTGCACGGCCGGGTGCTGGATCCGTGCTGTGGCGCGGGGAACGTGCCGACGCAGTTGGCGGGCGTCGAGGACGTCATCCCCATCGGGACCGACCTGCGACCGCGCAGGCCGGATATCGCGACGATGGATTTCCGCGACAGCCTGCGCCAGTTCCGCCCCGACAGCGTCGTGTCCAATCCCCCCTACAACCAGGCGCAGGAGTTTATCGAGGTCGCCCTGCTGCACACGTGGGATCGCGTGTGCGTCGTGCTGCGGCTGGGGTTTCTGGCGGGGCAGAAGCGCCGCGCGTGGTGGCCCCAGACCTGTTTTGCGCGGCTGTGGGTGTCGAGCGTGCGCATGAACATGCCACCGGGCGACCGCGCCGTGGCGGGGAAAGGTGGCACGGTCGATTACGCCTGGTTCGTGTTCGAGCGTGGATATCGCGGCCCCCCGATTGTCGGCTGGCTGCCGGATGTCGGTCGGAATCGACGAAGGCGGAGTGCGGATTAAGCGTTGAGAGTTCAATCCTACAGCCTATTAAGGCGTATCATCAGTTAGTCCCGATGATAGCAGAGATAAGCTGTACAGCCCTGCCGCTGACATGATCTATATGACTCGGCAAAATAAATATCCTTTATCCATTCCGACTAACTACCGCTCAGATCATGCTGCCGCATTCACATCTCTCCCTCAAAAAAGAGAAGGCGTCACAGATTAGATACAAGTACAAGCCTCATGTGACACCCAGCGCTAACTGACGATATGCTACAGGTCTGATCAGAAAAAACAGACTGCATCGTGCTCGTCACAAACAGCTACGCTGTCCGTCTAGTCATTCAAGGCCCAACAAATCCTAATCTTCAGGGAGCATCATCGTAACAGGAAACGGCAGAAATTCTATTTTATGCTTACTGTAATCTGCAAGCATATTATAGAAGCTGTCCGCATGGTGCGGCTTCGTGAGCAACATAGGAATAATGAAGTCTCCAGAATACTTATAATTAGTATCAATTTTATTTATAGATTCATTAGGAAGCTTATATTCAATATGGATGCTTGTCGGAAATTGTTTCTCGTTCGTTGTTATGAAGTATTCTTTCTTCTTAACTGTCATATATTTAAATATAAATCTATCTCCACTTGTATCAGAGAAAGAAAGCGTAGAAAAATATATTTTTCCTTCGCTATCTGAGGCGATATTTTCATCGCTGAGATTTATATCCTTATATGTGCTATCGCCTTTAATGCAGTCATAAAACCCTTGGTCTAGAACATATCCGTCAGTTTCTTCCTCATGCTTTACCCACTGAGGAAAAAACTTATTCCATGCATTAACTGCATTCTTACGATCTTCTCCCTGCACCATATCAGGAATGCCAGTTATAGCCAAAGAGGTATACTGGTCGCTGATACTCATATTAGCGGGTGATTCAGCATGTGCGATAGTTGCCGATGATACACTGGCTAAAAATATAAACAATCCAGATGAAAGACGCATGATAAGTTTCCAATTTCTATTATGATATCGCTAATATCTCAATCATTTACCGTTGTCTAATCTCCACACTGTAAGAGCAGATTTGGAAAGTCACGTATGAGCGTTGCTAGCAATGTAGCAGATTTTCGATTCACGACTGGAAGGCTTATTGACGACAGAGCAAAAGCGTACCGTCCGATTTTTTTCCGAAAAATCTTCTATTTCAGCGCATTCTTGGCTGTTTTGACTGTAAAACGGGTCTATACTGTTTCCCAATTCCCAGCCGCTGTTCGCCCGCCTTCCACCGACTGGGTGGCATTGCAAAGGCACGGACATGCCGGGATCTACCAAACTGAAAGGCCCCGCGTGTCAGTCGCAGCGCTTTCCGGCCGTCGGACCCGTCAGTCCGCACATTCTCGTCCAGCGCCGCGTGATCGCGGTGTTGTCCCCTCGCCCGAACGCCTGGCCCATGGCGATCTGGCGGATG
The DNA here is from genome assembly GCF_013155425.1 of Gluconacetobacter entanii. Lineage (NCBI taxonomy): Bacteria > Pseudomonadati > Pseudomonadota > Alphaproteobacteria > Acetobacterales > Acetobacteraceae > Gluconacetobacter > Gluconacetobacter entanii. Next base: position 58,158 of record NZ_JABJWD010000073.1, read on the forward strand.
TTTCTGTCAAACTCAAACCGGACGGTCCATCGACCGAGGTGCTGCGCACGTGCGCGGGCCTGTACGGCCTGCGCCGTTCCGGGAAAATTACCGACGGCCAGGTCGGCTATGCCCAGATGTGGGCGGTCGATTACGAGATCGGCGTCCTGGGCGGCAGCGACCCGGAAATAGAGCGCGGCGCAAAACGGGGCGACATTCATGACGCCATGATCGGTCGCATGGGATCTGCCGCGCGCCGGGACTATATCCGCCAGCGCATCGGCGCGCGCGGCGAGCAGCTGCTGGTGCTGCTGATGATCGACGGGCTGTCGTTGATGGATATGGCAGCCAGACTGAAACAGGACCGGCGCAGCACCGCTGGCGTGCTGTGTTTCCTGCTGGAGCAACTGGAGGAACATTACGACGAGATGCCGGGAACATTATGGAAGGGTTGACGTGCCCACCAATTTAAGACAAACATAGCAAACTATCGTTATGCGTGGGTCCAGAGAATGGACGCCACGCTTTTTTTATGCCCGGACGGGCATTCCCAAAATCGAGTCATCTGATGAAACCATCGCCGATGCTGACGCGCGGCGACGTTGTCGTGCGTGGAAATCGCCAGGGCATCGTCGTGACCGTGACGGAAACGCGCGTCCTGATCGTGCCCATCGTCTGGGGCACGGCGCGCCTTCACCGGGCGGACGTCGTGCCGATCGCGTGGGAGGCGATGCTCTCCTTGCGCGGCGCGATCATCCATTGTGGCCAGTGGACGTGGGTTGATGCCAGTCAGCAGAAACGCGTTGGCCAGGTGTGCGTGCAGACGATGCAGGCGGTCATGGCCGCGATGCGGCGCGAGGCCGAGGCACGCCAGACCGAACGCCTGCCCGCCGGACTCGTCCGTTCGACGCTGGCGTTCGGCCCGGTGATGGGCAGTCGCGGGCGTCGCGTCGGCGCGCCGTCGCTGGGATGATACGCAGAATTATCGTCTTGTGAGTCGTTCGCCGTCTTCTGCCGGGATCGCACCGGAGAAGCCGCGAGCCATGCGGCGCACGCCTTTGCCGCCCCGAGCCGATGGCATATCAGATTGATTTCCCGGACAAGCGAAAGCCGCCGGTGCGCGAACACCGACGGCCTTCTGTTTCACCCCCTGCACGGACCAGAGGATGAAGGTGACGAAGCATAGCAGAGACTCGCTAAAAATGAATCTCCATTCGATGGAAATCCATGGCCGCCTGCCCGCTCCTGTGTGGTGGGCTGTCTCATTTGCGATTGTCGTGATTGCCATCAGCATCCTGCTGGGCGTGCTCGGTCATTATGGTGCGTATGGAGCAGTGCGATAATGACCGATAGCATTGGCGGTACGCCCCCTGTTCCGGTCAAATATCTGGAGGCTGTCGCCGACCAGAAGGCCGGGGTCGTCAGTCATGGACCGCTGCGGCGCTTTCGTTTCATGGCGCGCCGCCCGGATGGAATGAGCATCATTTTCCCAGTGATGGCGTCGTCCAGTCAGGATGCCGCCGAGCGGGCGCATGCGTGTTGCGACCGGAATGGCTTTCGGGATCCGGGGCGCGTGGTTGGGAACCGGAGCGCATATGACCGTGCCAGCGCGATGGTTTCGGTGCCCTGAAACCGGGATCATAACCCGGTCTTATGTGACAGCCCTGCGGCGGCAGGGCGGGACATAACTCCTACAGACCCCGGAAATCAGGGACATAACTGTAGTTATGCCCCGTTTTTCGACGGTCGTTTTCGGGTCAATAATCTAGGCGTTTCAAATGGTTAGTGGAGATCGTGCCCGATCGCCCGCCACGATGGCCCCGTCTGCCCGCAATATCTCGGCGGATGAAATGCTCATCCGGTCGTGGCTCCACAACCGGAGTGACAACACCCGCGATGCCTATGGGCGCGACGCCCGCGCGTTCCTCGCCTTCACCGGCAAGACGCTGGGCGAGGTCGTGCTGGCGGACCTGCAGCTATGGTTCGATAGTCTGGAATGTGCGGACGCCACGCGTCGGCGGAAACTGGCCGCCATCAAGTCGCTGCTGTCGTTCGGCGTACGGCTGGGGATGCTGCCTTCTGACGTGGGCGCGGCGTTCCGCATGGAACGCGGACGCGACACGCTGCATGAGCGCATCCTGACACAGGAGGACGTCGCCCGCATGATCGACGGGGAGGATGATCCCCGCAAGCGGGCGTTCCTGCGTGTCCTGTATGTCATGGGGCTTCGTCTTCGTGAGGCATGTGGCCTCACGTGGCGGAGCATGACCCGCCGCCAGCAAGGCGGCATTGCCACTGTCCACGGCAAAGGGGGCAAGACCCGTTCGGTCCTGGTGCCCGCCAAGCTGTGGAAAGAGCTCGTGGCGCTGCGCGTTGATAACCGGCCTGACGGGCCGGTGGTCCCCGGCCACGATGGTGGCCCTCTTCACGCAAAGGCGGGGGACCGCATCGTGAAGAGGGCCGCGAAGCGAGCGGGGCTGTCCCCTGCCGTATCGGCACACTGGCTACGACATGCCTGCGCATCGCACGCGCAGGACCGGGGCGCGCCGCCCCATGTCGTGCAGGCCACGCTGGGACATGCCTCGCTCGCCACCACGACACGATACAGCCACGTCCGCGAGGGTGACGGCGCTGGCAAATATCTGGACCCGTAGCGCACGGCGCGCAGGTCCCCTCACCCGTGAAACAAGGAAGACCCATGAAGCCGAGCCACAGGCCCCGGAAACCCGCCACGGACGTCATCGTGTGGGAACGCGCTGCCGCGCATTATCGTCGCATCACCCAGCGCGACCGCCGCCCTGGCGTGAAGATCTGGGCGGCGGGTCGCGCGCAGGAATGCGCGGCGAACATGCGCGCGGCACAGCGGGAGGCCGCGTGATGGTGCCCGAAGGCTACATGCAGGATTCCGCCGGCCGTCTGGTGCCGCGTGACAAGGTCAAGCCACAGGAGTTGATGGTAAATGACCTGGTGGAGGAGCGGTTTGATAAAGCCCGCACCATGCGCGTGGGCCTGAAGGGATTTCGTGATGAGACCTTCGAACTGATCCATACCGCACTGGCACTCATCACCGAACAGTACGGAACCACGTATGGCGGGCAGAAGGGCAACATCACCCTCACCAGCTTCGATGGTCGAAAGCGGATCACCATCGCAATGGGTGATTCCATTTCGTTTGGCCCGGAACTGCAGGCCGCCAAGTCGCTGATCGATAGCTGCTTGGAGCGCTGGTCCGAGGGCGCTGATGCGAACCTCAAGGTCATTGTCACGGATGCGTTCGAGGTCGGCAAGGAAGGTAAGATCCGCACCGACAAGATTTTGGGGCTGCGTCGCCTCAATATCGAGGATGAGGAATGGCAGCGGGCGATGCAGGCCATCTCCGACAGCATCCGTATCGATGCGACAAAGGCATACATCCGCTTCCATGAGCGTGACCGGCCGGAAGACGATTTTCGGCAAGTGCCGCTCGATATTGCACGGGCCTGATTACGCTTGACGGTCATTGATCGTGATGAGGGCCGGAATCGGAGTGTTCCGAAAGTTTTTTCTCGTGCCCTCAATATCGTGACGATAGCCTAAACGAAGGCCGCCAGTGAGTGGAACGCTGGCGGCCTTCTGACTCAACCGCTGACGGAACCAGAGGATGAACTTGCCTGAGTATAACAGAGGCAAGCTGGAAATTAATAAGGCCCTGTCATGGGCAATCATTATAGCTAGCATGACGATGCTTACCGTTTTGGTTCTCACGGTCCTTGGGCACTACGACGTCGTTGGATAGCACTAGCCTTTATCAAAGGAAAAATAAAAATCATTATTCATCATTTAGCAAATCATTCTCAGCCTTTTTCGCCTCAGAATACGAAAGAACTTCAGGCCCTCCCCCTGAGAAAACAGTAAAACTACCATCGTCAGAACGCGATCCTATCCCCTTTTTTCTAAGCTCTTGGTCAAGATTCAATTCCAATCGAGCGGAAGTCCGTTTTCTACCAGAAATATCTTTTATATCTCTATTACTTAAATTGATTGCCACGTCTTCTCCTCGCTCTGTACTTGCGTTGCGTGCTAACTCTACCATGCGTGATATAATTTGATTAACTGGTTTAGCCATTGTTCTTCCAAACTCATTAAGATTCGTTATAAGCAATCTTATTGCGATCATTATAATGGTGTCAACTCGTATATTCCCTACTCGTGACTGTTTTGGAAAAATATAATGCACCCCATGCACCATATGCATATCAGCACGGGCTTCATGTTCGTGTGTCTGCTATTCATCCTCTGTGTCATCGCGCTTTTCGCGTGGATGTCATGGTCGAAGCGTCAGGGCAGCATCCGCAGGAAGCTGCTTGACCAGGAACACGAGGAGCGGATGGAGCGGATCCGGCGCGGTCACGATGAGCAGGTCGCACGCCGGGTCATCGCGAACGTGGCGTTGTGTCCATCGGTGCCGGTTTCTGGCACGGGTGTTGCCGTTTCCCCGCGTTCGACCACGTCCCCGCGTCCGGCGTCGGATGCGTATGACAGCGCGGCGGTCCCGGCAGTTGCTCCCGCGCCGGTCATCGTCAATGCCGGGGCATCGCGAGGCAGCGACAATGGCTTTCTGGAGGGTGCGCTGCTGGGCGGAATTGCCGAATCGGTGATGGGTTCCAACCGCGGACATGACACGGTGATCGAGCGCACGGTCAGCGCGCCCGCTCCGGATCCGTTCGTCGGAAGCGGCAGCGATGCGGGTTCCGGCGGGTTCAGTTACAGTAGCGGCGGCGATACCGGCGGTGGCTTTGACTGCGGTGGCGGTGGGTTCGACGGCGGTGGCTGCGATTTCTGATGCCGTCGGCACCACCACGTCACAGTATTGCCGGGGCGTCGGTCCAGCCCCGGCAACAGTACGACCAGTGGCGTGGGTCGGCAGCGTCCAGAGGCTATGATCGCCGGTGGCAGAAATGCCGCCGGGCCTTCCTCGCCGCGCATCCGCTGTGCCTGTTCTGCTACGAGCAGGGACGGCTGACACCGGCGAACGAGGTCGACCATATCCTCACCATCAAGGAACGTCCCGACCTGCGTCTCGACTGGTCGAACCTGCGCCCGCTGTGCAAACCCTGCCACAGCGCACGCACGGCGCGCGACCAGCGGGGATCTCCTGCCGGATGATGGCGGAAATCGGCGCATGCACCACGATCCCCCCATAGGGGGGGTCTAAAACGACCCTCCTTTTGATGTGGACCGCTACCTAACCTTTTTTACGCGCGTGCATAATGGAGGAAAAAAGGGATGGCCCGTCCGCGCAAGCCGACGCACCTCAAAATCGTGACGGGAACCGCCCAGGCATGCCGCGCCAACCCCAAAGAGCCGAAGCCCAAGCGCGCCCGTCCGACTGCGCCAGCGGGCCTGTCGAAACGGGCGAAGACGGTGTGGACAAAAGCCGCGCGCCTGCTCGACGGGATGGGCGTGCTGACCACGGCGGACGGCCTCGCGCTCGAGGGATTGTGCGAGGCCGTCGCGGATGAACTGGAGGCGCGGGCATCCCTCGCACGTCCCATCGTCACGCAGGTGCCCGATGGGACGGCCGACGACGATACGCCAATCATGCGTGAAATCGAGGTCGCTGCGGCCGGTGCGCAGACATACGTGACAATAGGCAAGAGCGGTCCAATGGTGCGTATGCGCCCCGAGGTTGCCGCCATCGCTGATGCAAACCGCAGGGTGGCAATGTGGCTGGCGAAATTCGGCCTGACACCGGCCGACCGGTCGAAAGTCGGAGCGGAAGGGCAGCAAAAAGAAAATGCCTTCCAGAAAATCGGGTAAAAAAGCCACGCAAACCGCCGCCGCAGCCCCATGTAGACGCGGCCATCCGGTATGCGGACGACGTCGTATCGGGGGCAATCCCTGCGTGCCAATGGGTGCGCTTGGCATGCGCCCGCTTCCTCTCCGACCTGGCTCGTGACGCGGAATGGCCATACGAACTGGACACGGCCGAGGCGGAGCGCGTCTGCGAGTTCACCGAACTCATGCCCCACACCAAGGGGAAATGGGCGCAGAAAAAAGAACTGATCCGCCTCGAGCCCTGGCAGTCGTTCATCCTGGTGAACGTGTTTGGCTGGCGCCATCGGACAACCCGGCTGCGCCGGTTCCGCACAGTCCTGATCGTGGTCCCGCGCAAAAACGGGAAATCGGCGCTGTCCGCCCCTGTTGGCCTGTTCATGCTGGCAGCGGACCATGAGGCCGGTGCCGAGGTCTATTGCGGCGCCACGTCGAAAAAACAGGCGTGGGAGGTGTTTCGTCCCGCCCGTGAAATGGCGCTCAAGACACCGGATTTCCGGTCGTTCTACGGCGTGGGCGTCAATGCCTCGAACCTGCACGTCATCAGCACGGGCAGCCGGTTCGAGCCCGTGATCGGAAAGCCGGGCGACGGTGCCTCCCCGTCATGCGCCATCGTGGACGAATACCACGAGCATGACACGTCGGACCTGTGGGACACGATGCTGACCGGCATGGGCGCGCGTGACCAGCCCATCCTGTGGGGGATCACCACGGCAGGCTCGAACATCGCCTGCCCCTGCTACGACGAGATCCAGGCCGGCCGGAAGATGCTGCAGGGCATTTTCGTGGACGACGAGCGGTTTTTCGTCGAATGGACGATCGACCCGGAAGACGACTGGACCACGATCGAGGCCCTACGCAAGGCCAACCCCAATATCGGGGTAACGCCGCGATCCTGACGGCGGTTGTCTCGGTGCTGCAGGGGATGCTTCTGCTGCTCGAGAACGGCATGAGCATGATGATCCGCCCGACCTGGATCACCACGCCGTCGGTCAAGATGTATCTGATGACGCTGCGCGACGGCGTGGGCAACTTCGTGTTCCGCGACGAACTGTCCGGTGACGATCCGCGCCTGATGGGCCATCCGCTCAAGATCAGCCAGCAGCTGCCGTCGAACATCAACACCGGCACCACGGCCGCCCCCGTGAATAACGGGGCCTACATCTTCATGGCCGACATGAAGGATGTGGTGATCGCGGACACATACGAGATCTATATCGATGCGTCCGATGTGGCTGTCTACCAGGACACGAGCGGCGCGCAGGTCAGCGCCTTCCGTCGTGACCAGACGGTGTTCCGCGTGATCAGCGAACACGATTTCGGCCTGCGCCATCAGGCCTCGCTGGCCGTGGCCACCGTTCCGGGCTGGGCACCGACCGGTTACACGCCCAACGGCGGCGCTGCCTACTACGTGCAGGCGCCCACCGTAACCTCGATCGTGACATCCGGCACCGACCAGGAAACCGAGGACGCGTTCAAGGCGCGGTATCTGGCCCGTTATGCCAGCAGTGCGCAGGGCGGATCGGCAACGGATTACGAAAACTGGGCACTGGATGTTCCGGGCGTCACCCGCGCATGGTGTGGCTCTCCGGGATTGTGTGGCGATGCGACGGTGCCGGTTTACGTGATGATGGACGATGCCAATGCCTCCAACGGCGGGTTTCCACGCGGCACCAACGGAACTTCATCCGTAGACAACCGGTACACCCCGGCGACGCAGGACCTGCTGACGGTCGCCAATGCCCTGCAGTCGGAAAAGCCGGTCACGGATATTGTCGTCGCCATGGCTCCACAGCCCTACCCGATCGATATCACGTTGACGGGGCTGGACGGCATATCCACCGATATGAAGACGGATATCAATGCGGCCCTGGCTGATCTGTTCCTGCGTGTTGGCACCCCACTGGGAATGACCGTACAGGGGTCCCAGATCGCAGGCGCGCTCAATGCGATTCCGGATATCCCGGCATTCAGTGTGATTGCCCCTGTCGGCAGCATTTCCGTGCCAGTCGGATACCTCCCTACCGCTGCGGAGCCGACATACCAATGAGCTACTCTGCCGCTGATTTTCTGGCAGCGTTCCAGCGCCATCTGCCAACGGGACCGATCTGGCCACGGGAGGCCGGATCAAACCAGGCAACTGCGTTGGGATGCCTGATGCCGACGCTGGAACGTCTTGCCCAGCGTGACGAAAATCTGCTGATCGATGCATTCCCCGCCACGACGGTCGAACTGCTGCCGGAATGGCAGGCCTCACTGGGGCTGCCGGACGCATGCGCGGGCACGGATCCCACGATCGAGCAGCAGCGTGCGCAGGTTGTCGCACGCCTGACCGACTGTGTGCTGACGACCCGGTTTACGACCCTTTCTGGGCCTACATGTGGCGCGTCAACGCATCCGCCGTCACGGTCGAATATTTTTCGGCCGACGTCTCGTTTGCCGATGAACCCCTCGCCGAATGGGGAAATGCCGTTCTGGAGTGTGAAATCCAGTCCCGCAAACCGGCACGGACAACTGTCTTTTTTTTCTACGGATAACTGAACCAATGGTCTATCAGATCGACGACGCAACAGCCGTGGCATCGCTGCCCGCGCTGCCGACGGACAATATTGGCACGCCCGGATTTTTTACGGGTGGCTCCACAAGCGGCGGCGCCCCCACCAGAGTCCGTTACTGGTGGCTCAATATGGTGCAGGAGGAACTGCGGAATCTGGTGATTGCCGCTAACCTGACACCCGACAAAACCAACAACGCCCAGGTGCTGGCGGCCCTCAGGTCCATGTTTGTCACGCTTGGCGGTGGCAAATATCAGGTCGCGGGCACGGTGATGCTTGGGCGTGACACCACGTTCCCCGGCCTGCGCTACAGCTATATCGGCGCTGACGGTGAGACGGTTGAGGATGGCGGTTACCTCGTGTCCTCTTACGGGACGCTTCTGTCCGGTTCGACGCAGGTCGGCGACCTGACGATCGGGCCGGACGGCCGCCTGTCCTACCAGTCCGTGAAGATGGCGGGCTCCTACAGTGTGACGGCGCTGCTGTCGGATATTGTCGCCGGGACGGGGCTTGGGAATTCGCAGGGCACGAACGGCTATCAGATCCTGCCCGGTGGGACGGTCCTGCAATACGGCGCCAACAGTTCCGGCAGTGGCGGGTATTCGACCCCGAATTTCCCGGTCGCCTTCCCGACCAAATGCGAGGGAATGATCGTGGTTGAATCGGCCGCCACCACGAACTGGGCTGCCGGGAAACCCACGCTGCATGGTGTGCAGGGCTATCCCAGCAAGGTGCAGGCCGACGTCTATTCAATGATTTTTTCCGGTTCTGGCGGTGGATGGGGCGGAATGAACGGCCTCGGATATTTCTGGTGGGCGTGGGGATACTGATAAATGTCGACGAATTATTACTTTTCTGCGTCGAACAACGCGTTTTATCCCGTGGCGCTCCAGGCGCAGTACGAGGCGGCAGGAACTTGGCCGACTGATGCGGTCGCGGTGGCCGACGCCGTGTTCGAGACTTACGGCTCCGGTGCGCCGCCCGCCGGGCAGGTGCGTGGCGTGGCGTCTGACGGAACCCCCACATGGGTGACGGCAACCCCGCGCGCGATTCCCCTGACGACGCAGGCCGCCAGTGCTCTGGCACAGGCGCAGCAGACCGTCTGGGCGGATTACGGTTCGCTCGGGCAGCCTGTCCCGGCCGCGTGGGTCACGTATCAGACCGCCCTGCGGGCGATCGTCAACGGCACCGATACCACCAGCACGACGCTGCCTGCAGCGCCGACCAGCTGATCCAGATCGCAACAATTGCGCCTGTCATACCGCCCATCGAGGCGGTTTTTTATTGCCTGGAACACAGATGACCGAAGTCCTGACGCCGGATGTGCACGACATCCTTGATGACCACGGGGAGCGTCTCGGCTTCCTTGAACGCTGGCGCGACAGTGCCGACGGAAAGATTGACGATACGCGCCGCGAAGTCGGCGCCATCCGGGCCGAAATGCAGGCCCAGTATGCCGCGACATCATCCGCTCTGGAGCGTCAGTCCCGCGACATGCGGGATCTGACCCGGCAACTGGCCGAACAGAACGGCGCGCAGAAGGAACGCAACCGGCTGGAGGCGGCCAAGCTGACCAAGGCGCGGATTGCCGAAAGCCGGTGGAAAAAGCGCGCGGCCGTGCTGGGCATCGTCTTCACGCTGCTGGCCACTGTCGGGGGTACCCTGCTGTCGAGCCAGACCTGGGACGACTTCTTTTTCGCCAACGTGCCGTTCCTGCATCACCATCATATCATCGGGGCACTGCAATGACCGGCCTGTGCGTGGCGCAGTTCAAGCGCGCGATCGTGTCCCCTGCCCTGGCGCATATCGGGCTGGACGGGGATGCGGCGGTCAACCTGCTGACCGGCACGGCGCTGGTGGAAAGTGGCCTGACCTATGTCGCGCAGGTCGTGGCTGGGGGCACCGGCCCCGCGCGAGGCCTGTGGCAGATGGAACCGTTCACCCACGATGACATATGGACGACGTTTCTGTCCGATGCGCGGCTGGCGTCCCTGCGGGGCGCGGTGCTCGACCTGCTGTCGCGCTGGCAGTCCCGCGTGGCGCAGTTGCCGGGCAACCTGCCCTACGCCTGTGCGATGGCGCGCCTGAAATACTACCGCGCGCCGGAAGTTCTGCCTGCGGCCGACGATGCGGCCGGGCAGTGCCGTTACTGGAAATCCAACTACAACACGTCGCTGGGCGCGGGCACTGCGGACAGCACGCACATCGCCCTGTTCCAGCAGGCGATCGAGGCCTGATATGGACCCCAACACGCTCCTTCAGGACGTCCTGTCGCTACTCCCGACACAATATGCCGGGGATATCGCCGTGATCGTGTCGTTCCTGATTTCCGCCTGCGCCCTGATCGCGCGATTCTGGCGCCCGCCGGATCCCGCATCCCGATGGGTCGTGGTCTGGACAATCGTGACCGCCATCGCCCAGGCGCGCGGTTGGAACCTGCCCGCCTACCAGCCCGGGAAGAAAGCCGCGATGGTTCCGGCGACGGTACCACGTCAGACGGTCGAACAGATGCTCGACGTGCCGCCGGGTTCGACCCGTCCGGGCAGGCCGCCGGCGCGCGCATCCCCGCCCGGATGACTGGCCGGTCCCGGATCAATCATCCCCATCCCCCAACCGCCCGAGAGGCGGTTTTTTCATATGGAGACGCCAGACATGGCCGACACCGATACCACCACCGCCATTCCCGCCCTCGAAAACCTGATCGAGACCGCGCTCGGCAAGGGCGACACGGCCGCAACCCAGGCCGATATCGCCCTGGCGGGCAACCTGCTGCAGACGCTGATCCCGGTTATCGTCGAGAAGGCCGCGCCGAACCTGACCTGTTCGGCATCGATGCCGCGCTGACCAAGATCCTGACGGGCATCTCGGACCTGAAGGACGCGATCGCGACGAAGCCTGTTGCGGCCGCGCCTGCGGCGAACGCCACGGTCGGCGTGCCGCACCCGTCCGTGCCGGGACAGCCCGCGCACTGACCTGTCAACCGGAACCGGCCGATCTGTAAACCGGATCGCCGGGCCACACATGTCCTGACACCTGACAGATAGCCCACCCGTTTCCACGCAGAAATGGCCGTTTCCTGCGGTCTGCTGGGACGGGTGGGCTATTTGCGTTTCCAGACTGGAAAACTAGCCCATGAACAACCCCGTCAACCTTGTGACCGGCCGCCGTGGTTTCCTCGGCCTTGGCGCCGGTATCGCCGCCACTGCTGCACTGGGAGCCTGCACCGTCAGCAAGTCCGGCAACGTCACGACCGTCACCCTGAACGTGGCGGAGATCAAGGATTACGGTCAGGCGGGCCTGAACGCGGTCACGCTCGTCCTGTCCATCGCGGCCGTGGCCAGCGCGATCGGCACGCCCGCCGTGGGTGTGATCAGCCTGGCGGACACGGCGTTGTCCACCGCCCTGACCAGTTTCTCCACGGCGGCCGGATCCACGCTGACGATCACCTATGACGACACGAACTGGAAAACCCGGGTGGACAGCATCCTGTCCGCGCTGACCACGCTGCAGACGGACCTGACCGCCGCAATCACCGGAGCGTCCACGAAGGTATCCAGTGCGGACCTGACCAACGCCAACACCGCCCTGTCCGCGCTGGGCACGGTCGTGTCGGCGTTCAAGGGCGTGCTGGACAGTGTGGCCGTGCGGCGCAATGTCGGGGCCATCGCAGCATCTGCCGTCCCACCGTCCAAAGCGCAGGTGCAGCAGGCGCTCCAGGTTCTGGGGGTGACGGCAGGATGACGCCGTTTGCACAGGGCGTGATGGCCGGTGCGGGCGGCGTTGTCGTCCTCATCGGCCTGCTGATTACGATCCCTCTTAAGCTGCATGCGCTTTATATAACAACGCAGTTTCAGCACCCAAAATCTTAATAATAAACATATAATCTATTTTACATAGCGGTAAACTAATGTAATTACATACTTGTCAACTTGAGGTTGTATTAAATATGTTTGCACGCAAAGAAATAAAGCGCAAAATAATAAATAAAATACTACCATGAAAAACAAGTGAGTAAATTTAGAATTTATATTTATTACAAATCTATTTATTAAATTTGAAAAAAATATTAAAAAATGACAATAACAAGTAAAAATTATTGGCAATAAGCAAGCCATAAGCGATATTAATCCAATTAAAAAGATTCCTATTTCATTTTTAATATCTCCATATTTCATTATCGTTTCTGAAAATAAAAACCAAGATGTATATTTAAAATATTTATCGCTTCTTTTATAATATTTTTCTTCTGTTTTCTTTATAATTTCGTTGAAACGCTCTACTCTGTTAATATTTACGTTCACCTTATGTATTTCCATTCATTTACACTGAATGTCAAAAAATAGATCTTCAATGCGTATTTTTAATACATGTGCTATCCGCTGTAGCGCAATCGCGCTACCTGGCTTCTTGCAACTTTCGATCTCGGACAAATAGCTTTTGCTGATTCCTGCCCCAGTGGCCAGATCACCCTGCGTCATCTTCCGACGTTCGCGCCATATGGTGATGGGCGAAACTCCATCCAGCACCATGCGGCGCGTTTCGTCGGCCGTATAGGTCACGCGATAATCGGGCGGAATTGATTCGGAACGGGCAATCGCTTCCCGGTCCTGCCTGTCATCCAGACGGTCCAGGATGGCCTCCCAATCCGCGCGATTGACGGTGACCGTGGTTGCCGTCTCGGACACTGGTGTAATCGGGCTCATCGGTAAATCTCCCCTCGCTTGTTGACGGCTACGACTTCGATCGTGGTTTCCGTCTGGCGGTAGATCGCCCGCCATATTCCCTTACGAACCCGCCAGTAATCCGGCATGCCCTGCATCTCGGTCATGAAGGACTGCCTCTGCGGATGAAGGTCCGCCACCTGCTGGATGGCGTCCATGATCCGCTTTGCATCGTCTTTCGGCAGGCCTTTCAGATCCTTCAGGGCTGCGGCTTCGTAGATCACTTCCATGACCACAATATCGCTTATAGCGAACAGTATGTCAATCGCTATTAGCGAACATTTGGATATCCAATGAACGAAATAAGCCCCCGGCTTGCGAACTTGCGCAAGCTCGGCTGTCGCCCGGCGGAAATCCGTCCGGGACAGCCCATGCTTTCCGTCGTGCGCGGCTTTCTGGCCCGACAGGCTCCGCCGCGCCTGATCCGCGCCAGTATCGACCCAGCCCCGCTGATGCTGGGCAATGACGTGCTGGGGGACTGCACGTCGGCCGGGATTGGCAACCATGCCCGCGCCACGGCGGCGCTCAACAGGTTTCAGGTTGGCGTGACCACGGCGCAGGCCGAGGCATTCTATTCCCTGTCCACCGGCTACGTCCCCGGCGATCCGCGCACTGACAACGGCGGCATCGAGGTCGACGTGCTGACCACGGCCCAGCGATCCGGATACGCCGTCACCAACCAGACCCTGTTTCCCATCTGGGGCAGCGCCGATCCCGGCGATGAAAATGGCTTGCGTAACATCATGGCGGAATTGTCGGCGGTCTATCTGGGCGTGCGGCTGGCCAAGGCCGACATGTGGCAGGACGAGACCGGCGCTCTGCCCCCTGTCTGGGACACCGACACGCCTGCCGGTCATGGCGATCCGACACCGGGCAGCGCGGGCGGTCACTGCCTGCTGGGCTGGGACTATACCGGCACGGACGATACCGACCTTGTTACGCTACTGACGTGGGGTGCGAAACAGCGGGCCACATGGCGCTGGCTGCGGTCCCGCATCATGGAGGCTCATGGGCTGGCATGGCGGCAGCTCATGCCCGCAACCGGGAACGTCTGGGAAGCGCTGATCGCCGCCAACGACGCGTATCTGCGGGGTGCAGCATGAGGGCGCTGCTACTGGCCGGACTGCTGGCCCTATCCGCCTGCGCCAGTCAGCCGCGCGTGCAGACCACGATCCCAGGAGCGATGGCGGGGATACAGGCCTCTCTTGCACAGGCCGGGGCCGTGTCCGTCTCCCATGCCGCCGACTGGACGCCGGAGCAGACCGCGCGGTTCGAGCGCGACGTGCGCGCCGCCCAGTGCAGCCAGCGCACGTCCGATCCGGTCATCGGCACGATTGCGGGGAATGTGACGCTGGAACTGTCCGGGTCGTTTACCCAGTCCGGGCAGTTCACGGTCGGCGCGATCACCACGGCTCCGACGGTCGGTGTGCAGGGATCGGCCAGCCGGACGCGCATGCAGCAGGTCAGCCTGCCGGTGGCCTATGCCCCGCTGTCATCCCTGCCGGACGTGGAGATGTCGCGGCAGGTTGGTTACGAGGCCGAGATGCTGGCGCAGAACGACGACGCACGCCATCAGGAGGCGGCGCGTCTGGTAGCGGATCGGCAGGCGTTGCGGGATCGGGTGATGGAGTTGGTCAGGAATTGGGATGAGGAACAATGCGCCCCAAGCAGACCTGTCGCGCCGTTCGTGGGCGGCAGACGTTAGCGTCGCCACGGGGAACTGACATCATGAACGCAGCAGAAATCGGTGCGATCGCCAGCGCAGCCAGCGCCGTCCTCGCCCTGATCGAGAAATACGGCCCCGAGGCATGGGCCACGGTCAAGGGTAACCGGCCGCTCTGGGCCGCCTTGATTATGCGGCCTGTCTGTGCAGTGTATTCACGGGTTTCCAGTTCCATGGCAACAGTTCGTGGA
>NZ_JABJWD010000074.1:0-247 GCF_013155425.1 Gluconacetobacter entanii
ACTGACAGACGCCCAATGGGCGAAAATGGAACCGCTGTGCCTTGGCAAGAAAACAGATCGCGGGCGCAGCGGGCAGGACAACCGTCTTTTTATCGAGGCGGTCTTATGGATTGCCCGGACCGGCAGCCCATGGCGGGACCTTCCGACGTATTTCGGGCATTGGAACTCGGTCTATTCCCGTTACAGCGACTGGATGAAAGCCGGTGTTTTCAAACGGCTTTTTGAAGCGGTTTCTGACGATGCCGAC
>NZ_JABJWD010000075.1:0-1749 GCF_013155425.1 Gluconacetobacter entanii
GGGCTGGCGGGGTTCGTGCCGGTGGGCGGCCCATGCCATGGGCGGCAGGGGCAGGAAGGGCAGAACCACCAGCGCAAGGGCAGGCAGGTGCAGGAGCGGGCAGAGCGGGCAGCCTTCGGCATGGTCGTGGCCATGGGGGGGCATGTCGCCATGCTCATGGGGCGCGTTCGCCATCGCCATGTGGTGATGCGGCGGCGCTGCGTGGCGTTCTGTCCGCGTTGCGACGGGAGCGATATCGATTCCCGTCAGCCGCATGATGGTGCCGCGCGGCAGTTCGCCGGGCAGGCTGCGGCTTTCAACCAGCAACTGGCCCCATAGCCCCAGGCACGCACACAGCACCATGACCCAGCGGATCACAGGCATGTCATGCATGAAGGGGTGGCGGGCTTGGCCCATGATGGACAGGTTCTTTGCGGTTGTAAGATAAAGGCGGTAACAGGACAGTGTTCTCGGAGGTCGGGGGCTTTTTGTCAAATGACAAGGCAGCCCGCGCCCATGCCCCAATGGATGGAAGCGTGCAGCAGCAGGACAGAACGGCAGGCCGGATTCTTGTCACGTCAACCGGCCCCGCCGGCTGGCGGCGCGGGCGGCTGCTTGCGGGCTGGGCCATCATGGCTGCCGTGCTGGGCCACGGCCTGATTGCCGCGTGGCTGCTGCCCGCCCGCGCGCCCGTGCCCGCGGCCCCAGCGGAAAAAAACAGCATTCAGGTCTTTTTTGACCAGCCCGGGGTTGCACCGCCCCCGCAAGAGGCTACGCCACAGCCACAGCCACAGCCACAGCCACAGCCACAGCCACAGCCACAGCCACAGCCACAGCCACAGCCACAGCCACAGCCAAAAGCCGTGGTCACGCTGCCTGCTGTTACCGCCCGGCCCGCCGTGCGCCCTGTTGCGCAATCCCGGTCACCGTCTGCTCAGCCCTCGGCCCAAGCTCGTGTTGCCGCACCGGTTGGGTCTGCCCCTGCGGCAACGCAGAATGGCCCGGCCGTGCCTGGCGCAGCACAGACTGCGGCGGTTGTGCCAACCGCGCCCCATTGCACGCCCCCCGCCTGGCGTTACCCCGCCATGGCCCGTCACATGCATGAGGAAGGCAATGCGCTGGTTGATGTCGTGCTGGGGAGCGAGGGGCAGGTGGTACAGGTCAGCCTGAAATCCGGCACCGGCTATGATGACCTGGACAGCACGGCCCTTGCCGCTGCGCGTAAGGTCCAGTGCACCCCGCAGGGTCGCCCGCTGGAGGGCACGCATGTCCTGCTGCCGGTTACGTTTCGCCTGCATTAATGGTGAAGGGACGTTCGGCAACCCTGTGCAGGCAGCCGCCTATGCGTATAAGAATGTCCGTTTTAAAAAATTAGCGCGCTGCTTGAGGGCGGGATAGAAGGCTGGTTATCATTTTTTTAGGAATATTTTCCGCATAAAGGGTGTGTCGCCGGAAACATGCGTTTTCTGGTGATGGCAGCCCCGATCACGATCGACCATCCATCCTGACGGTCGGGGCTGTCTTAATTTCTTGCATGGCTAAAGTCAGCACATGCTAAGGGCATCAGAATATATGCCCTGTGTAGCCGATCCATCATGTCATTTTATGCTATAAAAATGAATAGGTGATATATATAATGAGATAAAAAAAGATAATATAAACAATCATTCCTAATGCATTTGGAGGGATCGAAGAACCCCTGATTGATGTGCTTGGCCGGTAATTTCTGGGTTTTGGCGATTTGATTGACGGTTTTTGCGATGGCCTCCG
>NZ_JABJWD010000076.1:0-23938 GCF_013155425.1 Gluconacetobacter entanii
TGCCCCCGAGACACTTGTCATCCCACCAACCCCAAGCCATAAAAAACGGGAACTCTCCTTTTGAGTGGATACAAAAAGGGGGGCACGTCACGACGTGCCACATCCGATACACTTGCTCCATCCACACCAACTTCAGCCAGTATCGCCAGCTTCCGTTCATCCGACCAGCGGCGGCGGCGTTCAACGCCAATCAGGATTTCCTGGGTCATTCTTACCTCTCAAATGACGTCAATAACGACGTCGTTAACGACGGTAAGTTACCAGTCACAATCCTCAATCATAAGGCGGCCTCAAACGGCCGGTTACGGTATATCGGCGAGGCGGAAGCGTTTCTGCTGGCGTTCGATCAGGACGCCGATTACGACAGTCCCAACTTTCTATGGTTTCGCAAGCGTTTTCGACGTTTCGTGTATGTCGACCGAATAGTCGTGTCCCCGTCTGCACGCGGACACGGTTACGCACGTGCGCTATACAAGAATCTGTTCAACCATGCTCTCTGCGCTGGGCACAGCCACGTCGTTTGTGAAGTAAATTTAGATCCACCTAATCTGGTATCCGATGCCTTTCACGCTGCGTTGGGATTCAGAGAAATCGGGCAAGGTGTACTCTCCAGTAGTGCAAAGACTGTCTGCTATCTCTGCATAGAAGTTGGGGAGAATAGCCAGCTTCGGACTGAATGAAAGGAGCATCCGGGAAACAGCCTTGAATATATGAAGGTTTTTATAAATATTTTCTGGTTCCTGCTAAGGCATGTCGTCAGTTGGGATGCGAGGTTTGATGACGCCTGTACTCCTGCTTGATCTGTGATGTTTTCGCTCTGTTTTCCGAGAGAGAGTGTGTGAATGCGTCGGTATGGTCTGAGTGACAGCCAGTGGGATCGGGTAAAGGATCTTCTCCCTGACCTGATCCGCTCATCAAATTGCTCGATGTGCGACAGATTGCAGCAGTCATTTCCTCAAGGAAAAAAATCGCTGCACTCTACGGAAACGCCACTTCTTACTCTACAACAAGCCGAAATCAACTTTCCCCGCGGCCATTCAATTCGTTGCCACAATGCTCGGGCCTAACTGATGATATGCCCTGGTGAATATAACCGATATTTATCGAATGTACCCGGTTATCGTCTGCTGTACTGGCGATGGATCAAGGCGATTATCTGGGTAAAGGCCGGGGCGTACAACCCTGTATGGGGCAGTAGATCATACGGGGACAAGTAATGGAATTGAAATATCAGAAATCTTCTGAGTGTCGTATGGTTGGCGGGTAGAGAAATGTTTCATCATAAAATATATATAATAATAAAACTAAATATTATTAACAATAACAATCGCCGTGCAGATCACGGTTGTCAGAACAATTTCAATGCTGATCAGTCCAATCCAGGTAACTGCAGAAATAACAGGCGTTTCCATTGTGTGTATCTGGAGGAAAAAGCTCAGGCCAAGCAGCACGATTGCTGCCGCCTGAAGGCACCGACACAACAGGGGCGTGGCTGTCTTGCGAAAAAGAATGTCGCTGCCCCGCAAGGATCCCATCGCCAGTAGCAACATGGCACATTGCCCACATACGATAGCCATGCCCATCATGCCTGTCGTCCCGACCGGAAGGCCGCATATCTGAAAGCGCCAGACAGTCCTAAGGCGGCTACACCTGTACCAAATGTTACAGAATTCGCCCACGGCATACCGAGCAGCGCGATGGTAAGGCAGGCCAATGCATTACCATCCAGAAGTTCTGGCCATGCACGCGCAGGCCGTCGGATAAGGGCAAAGACAAGCGTAAGGACCCACACCACGAAAACCGATCGCACCTCATCGCTGGACCTGTCCGTTATCGTGAAGGGCAAAAGCCGGTTGGCAAGGAAATAGGCAGCAAAGGCCAAGGGTGTTCCAGCCAGAATCCCGGTATTCAGGCGACTGACGATCCGATGGCCCACATGAGGCCGCTGACGCAGGCGCTTGACGGCCCACAGGTGCATCCCGCTTCCGATCACGGCGGCAAGCGCCAGACCGGACAGGAAATAGAGCCAGCGTGTCACTGCCGGGGCAAAGCGTGCGACATGCAGTCCGTAGAGAAATGTATAAAGCCTGATGACGGGGCGCGCTTCGGTGTGCGCATTCAGCAACTCTCCCGTTATCCCATCGAAAGTCATGATCCTGGCAGAAGTGCTGACCGTCCGGTTATTGCCGGAAATGAACGTGACAAGGGCGGACCGATCGGAAGGATTGAAAACATAGATCTGTGCGATGCCCGCCCCCCCGAAATACCTGTCCGCCACCTGAAGCAGGGGAAGAATAGGCACAAGATGTCCCGGCTGACCGCTGGCGGGGCGAGAATACAGGGCCGGATCAAGTTCCGTGGAGGACGCTGCCATATCATGGTGATAGAGGGCCTGCGTACTCCACGGCAGCAGCAGGGAGGCCAGCGTGACGGCCCCCGTAAACGAAATCATGAGATGGAAGGGAAGGGCGGCGACACCAAGCAGGTTATGGGCATCAAGCCAGCTTCTCTGTCCCTTGTTCGGCCGAAATATAAAAAAGTCGGAAAAAATGCGTCGATGGATGATGATGCCTGTCACAAGGGCCACGACCAGCGCCAGGGCCGCGATGACCGCGATCAGCCTGCCCCACGGATAGGGAAGCTGGAGTTCGAAGTGGAAACGGTAAAAGAACTCACCCCCAAGCGTATCGCGCAGGCCATCCGGGCTTCCGCTTTGCGGATCGAGGACTCTCTGAATGTATTTCCCCTGCGCGTTGGGCCAGAGGCCGGTCGCAAATGGGGCGTCCGGTGTGGGGCAGGTCACGTACCATGCCGTCGCCGACCCGGCATGGTGGCCCAGCCAGTCAATGGCGTGGCCGCAGGCCTGCACGGGATCAACTGGCTGACTGCCCAGTTCGGGGTGCATCCACCGGGTAATGCCCTGACGGAACACACTCAGCGAACCCGACAGCGCAATGACAAACAGCACCCATCCGGTCGCCAGCCCCAAGGCGGTATGGAGCCATGCCATGGAGGCGCGAAACGACCCTTTCATGGCTGCCACCCTGCGGCAGACGCCATGAGGATGAAAAAAACCATGCAGACGGCAACGCCCAGCAGAAGCCGCCGCAGACTGGAAACGCCAAAGGCTGCAATGAACGCGACAGGCCAGAGCAGCAGGCCGCAAAGTGTTCCGGCCATGGCGCTGTCCGCTCGTGACAGCGGAAGCCACAGGCCCAGCGCCACGCCACCAAGGGATGCTAGCCCATACCCGCCCGGAAGGGCCACCACCATGCGTAAGGCGATGTTCAGCAGGACCTGCCCGGCGAGGGAGATATTACCAGCTAAAGCCAAGGCTCGCCTGCGCATTCCGCCGCTCGCCATAATAGCACCATTCCTGGTTATAGGAGGCGTAGCTCAGGCAGTTCGCAACATACTTCTTGTCAAACAGGTTGCGGACACTCGCCGCTGCCGTCCATCCATGCAGCGACGGGGAAAGGTGGGACAGGTCATAGCGCAGCGAGGCATCGAACACGGCATATTGCGGCACCCAGACGCTGCCATAGGAGGCTTCGCCGCCATAGGATTTGTTGGAATAGCGCAGGCCCCCACCAAAGCCGAGCCCTTTTGCCGGTCCCGAAGGCATGGTGTAGAACGCGAATAGTGACGCATTGCCCGTCCCCGACTGGATCAGGGGCTTGCCCGTTGAGTCATCATGGACTTTCTGCACGCTGACCGCTGCCGTGATCATCAGGTTCTTGTAGGGCTCGGCATGGGCTTCGAATTCGAAACCGTCCGAATGGACCAGACCGCTTTGCGTGCTGTAGCCCAGGTTGCCAACGGCAACCAGCACGTTGTTCTGCTCGATATGAAAGCCCGCAGCCGTGAACAGAAGCGATGTGCCCGGAAGCTGGTATTTCAGCCCCCCTTCAAGCTGCTTGCCAAGGGAAGGATCGGCCTGGCGGAACGTTTTGCCCCCATCATTGGATACGGTGCCCGACTGCGGCTGGAAGGATGTCGAATAGCTGATATAGGGCGAAAGGCCGAAATCGAAATGATAGAGGGCCGAGGCCCGCCATGTAATCTGCCGGGGATTTTCATGCGAGGATGAATGGTAGATGTATTCGTTCTGTTGTGAACGATACCAGTCATTACGCAGGCTGCCGGTTACGACCAGCCCTTTCCAGCGCATTTCATCCTGTGCGTACATGCCGATCTGATGTGAATTGGTCTGGTAATGCAGATACGGACTCATGGCGGGGATGACCATGTGATAGTCCGGATGCAGGACATCCAGGTCAGGCGCGCTGCCGTAAAATCCCAGCTCCGATGCGCTCTGCTGCATGTAGTCAAAGCCGAACATCATCATATGCCGCAGGGGGCCGGTGCGGACATGTCCCTTGAACTGGCTGTCAAAGGTCAGGTTGTGCGTATGCTCGTTCGTGCCGAAAGCGGAGCGGCTGAGCATGTCATCACTTGTATAATAACCATTATTGTACACGCTGCGGTAAATGGTCCTGATGTCATCATACCGCCCGCGACTGGTGAAGCTCCAGTCACTGTTGAAACGGTGGTTGAAGATATAGGTAATCCCGCCCTGACGGCGGTTGAACTTCTCGAACGGCACGTCCCCGTCATAGAAATTCCGTGGCAGGTATCCATATGATGCGGGCCTGAGCGATCCCTCCAGCGGTGCGCCGCCATAGGTGCCGTTTTCGGGATCGTACTGGTAATTGCCCAGCAGTGTCAGTGTCGTCGGCCCGTTGCCGCCAAAGGTGAAGGCCGGACTGATGGAAAAGCGTCGGCTTCCCGTCCGGCTCAACTGGCTGTGCTGGCCATTGACCGTGCCATACAGGCGATAGCGGACCATGCCGTCCTTTGTTACATAGCCGCCAACATCGGCATCCACGCGGTAAAGGTCGAACATGCCGCCGGTTGTCGTGACGCTGCCATAGGATTTCTGGTCGGTCGGCAGTTTGCTGGACAGGGCGACAAGGCCGCCCGGGCTGGATTGGCCATACAGCGCGGATGCGGGTCCCTTCAGGATCTCGACCCGTTCCAGACGGGACGTATCTGTCTGCGCCGTGGCATAGCCGGTCGGGCTGTCCTGCAGTTTCAGGCCGTCAAGGAAGGTCGGAACCGTAAAGCCACGCAGGGCGAACTGGTCATAGCGTGTGCCTTCGCCACCGCCACGCAGGTCCGGGGTGATGCCCGCCGTATAGCGCACGGCCTGATTAAGGCTGAGCACGCCGCGGACATCCATTTCGTTCCGGCTGACAACCGTAACCGACTGGGCGGTTTCAATCAGCGGTGTATCGGATTTCGTGGCCGAGGACGCAATCGTTGCCGGCCTGCGGGCATGGACTTCCAGCTTTTCTGCCCGCACGGCATTCGCAGCAGGCTGGGCCGTGGCCTTTTTTTCGTGCGACGTCCGGGCAGGGTGGTGGTGGGCTGGTTTATCGACCGGGTCCGCCGCAAGGGCATTTCCCGTCACCAGGAATGAGAGTGGAAATACATAAAAAACCCTGCTGCACTGCATGCCCGACCTCGTTGCTGGCGTTTTGCGTCGTCTGGAAGGGGAGCCTTAACGTAAATGAGAATCACTTGCAACACATGTCAAAATATATCTCGCAGGTGATTATCGGGCGGCCTGCTTGGCCGTCAGGCCCGGCCCATATCCACGACGTCAGCGTCCCATCTGCTTGTCGCGCGATGTGCTTCTGCATTCAGGAAAGAGGGAACGTCATGAGACTTTTCGGTCATGCGATCAGGGGAGGAGCCTGACGGATGGACTGCCTGTGGTCCCTGAAATGGCGGGAGCATCAGAAAGTCAGAAAATATATTCCGATATATCTTGACGTGCGATATATCGGGACGTATATCGGTAAGCATGAAACACAGAAACAGACACGCAGGCGGTCGTAACCGCCAGACTTTCTCCCCCGAAGGCATGGCCGGTAGTGGTGTCCACCGCCGCCATCACGGCCGCGGTGGACACCACGGCGGTGGCCGCCGGGGCGGGCGCCATCGGTTGCTTGATTATGGCGAGATGCGGCTTCTGGTCCTCTCGCTGATCGCGCAAAAGCCGACCTATGGCTACGAACTGATCCGCATGATCGAGGAAAAGTTCGGTGGCAGCTACGCCCCCAGTCCCGGCGTGATCTATCCCACGCTGACCTGGCTGGATGAAGCGGGTTATGCCCGGGGTGTCGAGGCCGATGGCCGCAAGAACTATCACATCACGCCGGAGGGCGAGGCCTTCCTGGCCGCCAGTCGTGCGGCCCTTGATGAAATCCTCGCCCGCGCCGCGACAGGTGCGGCAGAGGGCAGGGGTGGCCGGAAGGATATTCCGATGCCGGTCATGCGCGGCATGGAAAACCTGCGCACCGCGCTCCGCCTGAGGCTGCGCAACGGTGGCCTTGATACGGACGCCGAGGAAAAGATCGCGGCCCTGCTGGACGATGCCGCCCGGGCAATAGGGCAGGTCTGACGGCGAGATTTCCCCGCCCGTCCGGGCCGGGAATACCCATAATCCCGCCATGTACAGGATCTGTTTTTACGGAATGTCATGGCGTGGTTTGTGAGTGCCTGAATAAAGGTTGCTCACGCTCCAGAATACCCATCCGGATATCTGGAACATTCACCGGAATAGTACCGGCCCATGAAAGGACATGAGTTCTGGCCCGGATATTCCCGATACTCTCTGTTACATCGTTCGACCTTATATTTCCGCTCATGCGGTACAATGTATGGAAGGTCGAATTAAAGGATATATGATGAAGCGTTCAATTCTGTTTGCCCTTGCTCTTGGCGTCTCCCTTCCGCTGGCCGCTCAGGCCCAGTCCCCTGACCAGAACCAGGGTAGCGAGCAGGGCGAACATCGTGGCCACGGTGGTCACGGCCATCACGGCGGCAGGCATGGTGGTCATGGCAATCATGAGGGCCAGGGCGGCGACCGCCAGAACGGTGGTGACCAGAATGGCGGCTCCGGTGGCGACCGTGGTGATCGCGGTGGTGAAAACCGCGGCGACCAGAACAATGGTCCCGGCGGCGAGCATGGCAACCGTGGTGGCGACAGCCAGAATGGCAACTGGCGCGCGCGCGGCGGCGGCCATGGTGATGACCATAATGGTGGCAACTGGAACCAGAACAACAGCAGTTCCAACTGATCCCATCTCTCCAGCAGAAGGCCCGGCACATTGCCGGGCCTTTTTTGTTTCGGGAAAGGGAAGTCGTAATTGTAATGATGAGGTACCCGGGGATAACGAGACCATCGTTATTTGCACGAGGAACGTATGAACGTCTCCGCTGTAATGGAGATCGGATCTCTCTCATGTTTTCTGATGCAGTTGAGAAAGAGGCCAAATTCGCCTGACGGGATACAGACCGTCCGGTTTGCCATCCAGAACCATAATGATGTCATCAACGCAGGCGGCATATGAAAAAAACGCCCCCCATCATGTGACAGGGGGCGGAGCCTGCAGGCTGGATCAGGGGGTGTGAACCAGTTTGCGGTTCAGGAATTCCTCAATGCCGAATTCCGAAAGTTCGCGACCATAACCGGAGTTCTTGATCCCGCCAAAGGGCAGGTCGGGCGCCGTGCCGGTAATGTTGTTGATGAACACCATGCCCGTGTCGATCCGTGCCGCGACGCGACGGCCACGTTCGACATCGCTGGTCTGGATGGACCCGCCCAGCCCGTATGGCGAATCATTGGCCATGGCGATGGCTTCGTCATCGCTGCCGACAGAATAGACAATGGCGACGGGGCCAAAGATTTCCTCATAGAAAATGGGGTTGTCCTTGGTGATGCTGGTCAGGATCGCGGCCTTCATGAAAAAACCTTCGCGGTCAATTTTCTTGCCGCCCGCAACCAGCGTCGCCCCGTGGGAGACCGCCTTTTCCACCTGTGACACGGCCCGTTCCATGGCGGCCTGGCTGCTCATCGGGCCGTGGGTGACGCCCTGTTCCAGCGGGTCACCGTACTGGAATTCCTCCACCGCCGCCTTCAGGCGCGACGTGAATTCCTCAACCAGTGACTTGTGGACGATCATCCGCTTGGCGGCGGTGCAGACCTGACCGTTATTGGACATGCGCCCGCGAATGGCCATGGGTACGGCCTTGTCCAGGTCGGCATCATCCAGCACGATGAAGGCATCGGACCCGCCCAGTTCCATCGTGCTTTTCTTCAGCGCGCGACCGGCCTGCGACGCCACGGCGCTGCCTGCACGCTCGCTGCCGGTCAGGGCGACGCCACGCACTTCGGGGCGTTCAATCAGCTTTTCGGACTGGTCATTGGTAATGAACAGGTTGGTATAGGCCCCTTCGGGCACGCCTGCTTCGCGGAACAGTTCTTCAAACGCCACCGCGCACTGCGGCACGCTCGGCGCATGCTTCACCATGACGACATTGCCCGCCATCAGGTTGGGGGCCGCGACGCGGGCCAACTGGTAATAGGGGAAGTTCCACGGTTCCACGCAATAGATGATGCCCAGCGGTTCGCTGGTGACGGTTGCATGGCCCTGCGCCACCGGCAGTTCACGCGGTGCGAGGAAGGTTTCCGCCTTTTGTGCGTAATAGGCGAGGATATCGGCCGAAAGTTCGATTTCCCCAATGGCCTCGGGCAGGATCTTGCCCATTTCGATGGAAATCAGACGGGCATGTTTTTCCTTGTCCCGACGCAGGATGTCCGCCGCCTTGAGCATGAGTGTCTTGCGCTGCGCGATGGAACGGTGCCGCCAGTCACTTTCCCAGAACTGATGGGCGGTGGACAGCTTCGCCAGCATCGTCCTGTCGTCATGAAGGTCAAAGACCTTTTCCGTTTTTCCGGTGGCCGGATTGATGGTGCGATAGGGACTGGTCATGTTGTCATGTCCTTTGTGGTTGCAGCACTGCTCGCCGCTTTATAAGCGGACGAAGATTTGCATTTTCTGAACGCGGGAACGGGTTGTCAGGTCAGCGGAATGCTCCCGGCAGAGGCGACCTGTATGGGAACGCTCTCCCTATCGTGACTATATTCCTCCGTAGCGTGTCAATGCACGCTGGGGACAGGGCAGGGGTACACCCACGGGAATATCGGTGCCCGGACGCAGACATTCGCGGTGGAGCAGGCCGTGCAGGCGACAACGGGCTGCCGCCCTCATCACGCAGGTTTGAACACCATATGGTCGCCAGAGCCTGTTTCAGGCATCCGGCCATGCGACATCGGTCGCTGCGGGAGGATCATCTGTGGGAACGACCCCCACGGCCCCGTCCGTGCTGATGACGGCACCGCGATGCTCCGGCGAGGATGCAACGAAAAGTGGCCGGTGCATCTCCAGCAATCATCAGGGACCAGACCGCAGGTGACAGCCTCCTGCGGTCCGGGATCATCATGGCAGGGAGGGGATTCGGTTTTTCCTTCCCTAGCGGTGCCTGTTCAGAAGCGTGAAAGGGCAAAGGCCTTGGCGCGTTCACGCCAGCCCGCAGTATCGGTCACGATATCCGCCGCGAGCCTGCCTGCCCCCGGGGCCAGTCCGAACCCATGCGCGGAATAGCCGGTCGAAAGGTAGAGTCCGGGGCAGGTTGCGACGTCCGAGATGATGGGGCGTGAATCCGGCGTGACATCGATGACGCCCGCCCACATGTCCATGATCCGTGCCTGCCGGAAAACCGGCATGTCATCGCGCAGGCGCGCCATGGTGCGCAACAGCGTCCTGCGGTCGGGCGTCGGGTCGCAGCGACGGAAAATTTCGAACGGGTTGGGCTTCCCCGCGCCAAACTGCCGGTCCAGATACAGGTGTTCGACAAACGGCGCGCCCAGACGCACGGAAAGGAGCCTGTGCTGCTTGAGGAAGGCCGGGAAAAACAGCTTCAGGAACCTGAACGTATCCGGGGTGATATAGGAAATCGACGAATTGCGCTGCGCCACGGTATAGCCGCCATCCATGCGCCGGCGTACCGAAAAGCTGGAGGAGGCGACAACAGGTTCCGGGCCATCCGCCACGGGCGCGGTCCTCATGACCGAGGCGATGACACGCAGTTGGGGAAGGGCGATGCCGATCCCCTCGCACAGCCAGCGTGACCATATCCCGGTCGCAACGACAACCTGCGGCGCGGCGATGCGTCCTGTTTCCGTAATGACGCCCTGCACCTTGCCGCCCGCGACATCAATCGCCTTGACCGCAACATTGGCCTCGATGACGATCTGTTCGCGCTGCGCCAGGTCCATCAGGAAGGCCATCGTGCGATCGGGTTCGGCAACCCCGTCATGGGAACTGTAAAGCGCGCCCGTCCATTTCCCCTGCGATTGGGGAAGGTGCTGGCGAATGGCCTGCGGGCCCAGCGTTTCGATATCATCGGCAAAGGACCCGACGGAGCGTTTCCATGCCAGCAGGTTGTTCATTTCCTCTGTATTGCGGGCAAGGGAAATGAGGCCGCATTGCCGGTATCCGAAATCCGCCTGCCTTGCCCATTCCTGCCACTGCGCGCGACTGTCGAGCGACAGTTCGATTTCATGCGGGTCCTGACTGATGCTCCTGACCCATCCCCAGTTGCGGCTGGACTGCTCATATCCCGGCGCGCCCTTGTCGAGGACGACGACATTCAGGCCGCGACGTTTCAATTCCAGCGCGACGGTCAGGCCGGCAATTCCAGCGCCGACAACGACGACGTCACAACTGGTGACTGATGAAGTATTCATGTCAGGTTTATCCAGTCCGTACGTATTTTCGATGTTTCAGTGCCCTGCGGATGTCATGCCTGCCTGCCATCCTTGACGATGGCGTGGAGCGCATCGCACAGGCGTTGTGCATCATCACGCGAGAAGATGAGGGGCGGACGGATCTTGAGGATATTCGCGTCATGGCCCGTCGCGGAAATCAGGATACGCCGTTCACGCAGTGCGTTGACGATCCGGGCGGCGGCGGCAGGATCGGCGCGTGTGGTGCCCTGCTGGACGATCTCCACCCCGATATACAGTCCCGCGCCGCGCACATCGCCGATACATGGGGCACCGGTCATGATGTTTTTCAATTCCTGCCGCATGAACGCGCCGACATCGCGTGCATTGTCCTGCAACCCTTCGGCACGGATGAAGTCCAGTGTCGCGCGTGCGGCCGCAATGGCCACGCTGTTGCCGCCAAAGGTATTGAAGTAGCGTCGGTCCCGGCCGAAGGCGGCAACGACATCGTGCGCCACCGCCAGTCCCGCCACCGGATACCCATTGCCCATCGGCTTGCCCAGCGTCACGATATCCGGGTCCAGGCCATGCCGCTGGTATCCCCAGAACCGGTCCCCCGTACGGGCGAAACCGGACTGGACCTCATCGGCGATCATGATGCCGCCCGCCGCATGCACCACCCTGGCAACCTGTGGCAGGATATCGACCGGGGTGGTGTAGATCCCGTCAGAGGAAAAGACCGAATCTGCGATGAAGGCGGCAAGACCTTCGCCACGCCGTTGCAGGTCCTCGATCTGGGCCGTGACTTCACGCACCATGCGCGCGGCGATTTCGTCGGGGGGAATGCGATAGGAATCCGGTGAGGACACGCGGCGCACCCACGTTCCCAGCGGGGCGCCTTCACCAAGCGATGGGGAAAAGCGTGACGTCAGGTAGGAATTTCCGTGATAGGCCTCTGACGTGATGATGATGCCCCGGTTGCCCGTATGGTGCATGGCGATCTGCATGGCCAGGTCGTTGGCTTCCGACCCGGTGCAGGTGAACATCATGTGTCCATCACTGGCGATGCGACCGCCAAAGGACGGCAGGAGGTCCGCCGCATAATCCAGGATCCCGTCCTGGAGGTAGCGCGTATGCGTGCACAGTCGCTGCGCCTGCGCCATGATGGCGTCGGTGACATACGGGTTGGCGTGACCGACCGAGGCGACGTTGTTGTACGCATCCAGATATTCGTTGTTGTCGCGGTCATACAGGTGAACACCCCTGCCATGGTCCACCTGTACCGGCGTGCGGTAGAACAGGCGGTAGGCGGGGCCAAGCAGTTTCTGGCGCCGGGCGATATCGTCGCGGGTCCGTTCATCCATGTCCGATGGCGCGGCAGGATCGAAACCATTGACCATGCGACCAAGGGTGGAGGGCTTTGCGGTCATGCCTTGCATCCCATGCGATTTGAAAAAGGTGTGTCCGAAACAAACAGATCCGAGATTGTGTCCGCGTCACGTTCGACAAACCATGCCAGTTGTTTCCATGTTGCCTGCGAATGTCGCATGATATAGGCGCGGTTTTCGGAAAACATCCCGGCGCGCCATGTGGTGATGAGCGCGCGCGTCAGCAGGCGCGCCATGAGCAGGTGGCCCAGCATCCCGATTTCCGCAGGCTGCAGGTCGGCATGTTCCACATAGCCGTGAAGGACATCGCGCGGGGCGGACAGGAAGGCTGCGGCATCCGGTGTCACATCCTGGGGCAACTGGTTCACCATCGCCGTGGACACGTCGATGGCGATGGCAGTGCGCAGCGCATCGCCAAAATCAATGATTCCGGCAAGGGTTTCATCATCATGCGCGCGTGCGAGGATGTTGGAGCGGTTGAAGTCATTATGCAGGATCTGGGTGCGCAGTTTCCTGATGTCCGGCAGCAGGTCCATGAAGCGTGTCATTGCCGCCTGCGCGCATGCGCGATGCGAGGGATCCTCGATGAGGGACAGCAGGGGGCGCAGGTCAGGCAGGCGACGCACGTCCCAGATGATGGCCCGGTCGCCACCGGGATGGCTGAAACCTGCCAGCGCGTGCCGCAACCGTGCAAGCTGTGCGCCGATCCTGCGGCGTCCGTCCGCCGATGTCGGAATATGGTCGAGTGGTACGCCTTGCAGATAGGAAAGCAGCCGTATCTGCCGTTCCTGCCCGGCACGGTCGGTATGCACAAGGACCGGGGCATCGTGCTGTGTACGGATCACGCGCGGGACGGGCAGGTCGGGC
The DNA here is from genome assembly GCF_013155425.1 of Gluconacetobacter entanii. Lineage (NCBI taxonomy): Bacteria > Pseudomonadati > Pseudomonadota > Alphaproteobacteria > Acetobacterales > Acetobacteraceae > Gluconacetobacter > Gluconacetobacter entanii. The sequence goes on from NZ_JABJWD010000076.1 coordinate 12,895, forward strand.
GCGTTTTCCGTCAGGTCATCAAGGAGTGCCGTCTGGAACGCCACATCCTCGCGCGGTTCGCACGGGTGCTCCACCTTCATGATGAAGCCCCGCCCGGATGCGCAGCGGATGTGGAACGTGTCGTCCTTTTCCGTCGGAAGGTGGCGGATGTCGCCGTCTGCGCCGTAATGTTCCCGCGCGATTGCCAGTGCTTCTTCGGGGGGCATGTGGGTGAACGGTCGGGAAATATTCCCGTACTGTTCAAATATCGCCGACAGGCCGTCATGTGTGTTCATCGCCGCATGTCCCTGCCGCTACTGGGGGAAATGGCATGCATGCCCCGCGCATGGGGTAATGACGTGGCGGGTTGCATGCCATGCCTCATGATGGGGTTGCGCCCTTTCTGCCGCGTGGCAGCCGCCGTCGTGACGCGCAGGCGCGCTGGCTCAATTCAATTGCGCTGCGCAGGTGGCTGTTCATTTCCGCGCGCGCGACATCCACGTCCCGGCGCTGTATCGCCGACATGATGCGCTGATGGCTGGAAAGCGTGGCCTCCACGGAATAATCGGGCAGGGACACAAGGTTTCCCACGCGCGAGAACCAGATCTGGTCGTAACTGATTTCCAGTTGGTGCCGTAACAGCCTGTTGTGCGAACCATCGGCGATGGCGGCATGAAACAATGTGTCCAGTCGCTCGAATTCATAGAAATGCCCCTGTTCCGCCGCGCGGAACTGCGCCTCGAGATGATGTTCGATCGCGGTGATTTCCGCTGCCGTGGCGCGCTGGCAGCACAGGACGACGGATGAGGCCTCTATCGCCTCACGGAACTCGTAAATTTCAAGGATCTGTTCATGGGAAGGGGATGTGATGACATAAAAACGCCCCTTGCGCCCGATCAGGTTGTCCTGGTGCAGGCGTTGCAGCGCCTCACGCACCGGGGTCCTGCTGACGCCGTACTGTTCCGCGATTTTCTGTTCCTGAAGGACGGTGCCCCCCTTGGCCCTGCTGTCGATCATGTCACGCCGCAGGATGGCGTAGAGTTCTTCCCCGGTATGCGGAGTGACGGAGTTCAGCATGAAATTGCCCGTAGCGCGCGGTTTCAAGGTAGGTCCAGCATGAGTATCATGGGGCCGATATTTCTGTCGATTGCATTTTCGGCATACGGAAAAGAATTGCCTGAATTTTCAGGTAAAAACTAATAATACATTGTTATATAAAGATATTTTAAAACGTAATGGGTCTGTTCTGGGAAATCCGGTATTTTCGGAACGCATTCCGAAACGATTCGTTGTATACCGAGCGGAATTTTCCGGGTCTTGGAATACCGGACGTTTTTCCATTTCTTTATAACGGATTAATTGAATATCGCGTGTAATTACGCCTGTATCCGCCATTTTCCGTCAAGAATCCCCTCGACATCAAAGTTTGTTTTGAATTAGCATCCAAATATCACTTCGGCCCCAGCAAGGCTGAATCACGGGTTTTGCGTATACCGAACCAGCTTGCCGGTGCCGCGCTGACAGCTTTTGCAGCGTGGGTGGATGACCGGAAAAACGCCATAACTTCTTGCCGCAGGAGAGTTACGTGCATCGTCTTTCTGTGAATCACAGGCATCTTCTATTTCTCGGTGCGGCTGTTCTGGTGAACGGGCAGGGCATGTGCGCAGCCTTCGCGCAGGAAGCACCCGTCACGACACCACAGCAGGCGCGTTCCTCGCGCGTCACGGCGTCGTCCCCCAAACCGGCACCCGCCCGGACGGACGGGCAGACGGGCGTGCAGGCGCATCAGGTTGCGCCGGAAAAGATAAATGTCGTCAGAAGGGTAACGCCAAACGGCGTGACCGGGACGACGCCGGGGGGTGGGCTGATGCCACGGCAGAGCGATCCGTTCTCCAAGAGTGGCGTGACCCGTGACTATATCGCGTCACAGTCGCCCACGACCAACGCCCTCAACCTTGTGCGCAATACGCCCGGCGTCATTGTCGCCACTGCCGATCCGACCGGGGCCACCGACCGGATGAGCGTTTCAATCCGCGGGATGAACCAGAACGAACTGGGTTACGAACTGGAGGGCATGAACCCTTCGGACGTGCTGTATTACAATCCCACATCATCGGGATGGGCGGATACCGAAAACCTGGCCTCCATCACGGTCACCCCCGGTTCCCCCGACATCATGGCCCCGACCTACAGCGCGGTGGGGGGACTGATTAGCGCGAAACTGCGTGATCCGGCGCGTCGGATGGGCGGGTATCTTGACCTGACCTATGGTGGCAATGACCTCAAGCGTGAATTTGCCCGTTTCGACACCGGCGAAATCGGCCATAGCGGCGTGCGCTCCTACGTTTCATTTTCCGATACCACGGCCACCAACTGGCGCGGTCCCGGCGGTCTGAACCGGTGGCATCTGGATTTCAAGGCCGCCAAGGACTGGGGGGAGGGAAACCATGTTTCCGCTTTCATGTCCTATAATGACGTGGCCGAAGACCTTTATACCTATCCCACCATGGAACAGTGGAACACCATGAAATGGGATTACAATTACAGCCGGACCTATACCGGGAAAAATACCAATTACTACAAATTCCACCAGTACGAATGGCGACATGCGCGTGCCGGCGTGAACATGAAATTCAACCTTGGCCACAACCTGACCCTGACGGCGACCCCCTATATCTTCGATGTGGACGGGGTCCTGAACGGCGGATCGACGCTGAACCAGACGGGCGAATATCTGGGAACGCAGTCTGCCGGTACATTGCAGTTCCCGGCCGGCACGCCCACCAGCACGGTTGCGGAATCCGTCGATCATTTCACGGAATCCACCTTTGGCCTGAATACCGGACTGGACTGGAAGGCCGGGCATAACGACCTGCAGGTCGGCTACTGGTATTCCTATGTCAACTATACCGAGGATCCCTCCTATACGATTCCGGATGCGGCGGGGAACGTGACCAACAAATGGGGCGCGGATCCCGTGCTGGCGCAGAACGGGCAGCGACTGCTGCAGTGGAACGCCCATGTGATCCAGCAGACCAATGCGCTGACGATTGCCGATACCTATTCCTTCCTGCATGACCGCCTGAAAGTTTCGGCAGGGTTCAAGGAAGTCATGCTGACACGCACCGCGACCAACGCGATACCGGGCGCACAGTACCAGACCGGGTTCAGTGATGCGGAGCCATTGCCGCGTGCCGCCATCAGTTTCCAGATCGACCCGCGCGATCAGGTCTATTTCAACGCGACCACGGCCTTCCGCGAGGCTGCGGCCATCACCCCGTCGATCGACATGTTCAGCGCGACCACAGGCAAGATGACCAGCCAGCATACGCTGGGCACGATCAAGCCTGAATTCTCGATTGCCGAGGAACTCGGCTACCGCCATTATGGGAAATACTTCAACCTCTCGCTTGCTCTTTTCAACTACAACTTCACAAACCGCCAGATTACCAGCAATTCCCTTGTCGAGGGGACGACCATTACCTCCTCCATCAGTGCGGGGGGACAGACCACGCGGGGGATCAGCGGGGAAATCAGCCTGCCGCGCTGGCATCATTTCTCCCCCTACCTGTCGGGGCAGTTCCTGCATGCGACCATCGACAGCAACCTGCCGGTCAGCGGCAGCTACCTGCCCACCAAGGGAAAGACCGCCGTCCTCAGCCCCAAATTCTCCGGCTCGATCGGGCTGTCCTATGATGACGGTACGGTGTTTGGAAACTTCTCGTTCAATTACATAGGTTCCGAATATTCGACCTTCATGAACGACCAGAAGATCCCGTCCTATGAAACCGCCAATCTCGGGCTGGGATACCGTTTCCGCGATATCGCTTTTCTCAAGCGTCCCCAGATCCAGTTGAACCTCATCAACATGGGGAACGAGAAATACCTCTCCGGCGCATGGGGACTGACCTCAAACGCCAAGACCACGACAGCCATGAATGGCACGACACAGATTGCCGGGTCGTCACCCACCTACATCACGGGGGGACGCTTTTCGGGAATGGTCTCCGTCTCGACCGGTTTCTGAGGAATGCGGCCGGTCATGTGAAAAGGGAAGCGGGAGGAGGGACAGACCAATATGGAGAACGTGATGGACACCAGTACCTTGCCAGCCGTCAGGACACAGCCCTCATGGCTGGCCATCACGGCGACCGCCCTGGGGTCGGCGCTGGAGTGGTATGACCTGATGCTGTATGGCCTGTTTGCCGTCACCTTCTCCCACCTTTTCTTTCCCGTTGCCGACCGCCATTCGTCCCTGTCGCTGATCGCCAGTTTCGGCAGCTTTGGAATCGCCATGGTGGCGCGGCCACTGGGGGCCGCATGGCTGGGGTCCTATGCGGATCGTAACGGGCGCAGGCGTGGCCTGGTCCTTTCGACGATGCTGATGACGCTGGGCACGGCCCTGCTGGCCCTGATGCCGTCCTATGCCACGCTGGGGCCGGTGGCGTCCGTGGGGATCGTGCTGTCGCGCCTGACGCAGGGATTTGCCGCCGGGGGGGAATTCGGGACCGCCGCCGCCATGCTGTCGGAACGCAACCCCGCACGGCGCGGGCTGTATTCAAGCCTGCAATGGTCCGCATCGGGCATTTCCATAACACTGGCGTCGTTCCTCGCATGGCTTCTGCATCAGGTCTATTCCGACGCGCAGATCCAGGCATGGGCGTGGCGGTTGCCGTTCCTGCTTGGCATGGCGCTGGGACCGGCCATCACGTGGCTTCGCCTGCGTGCGGATGAATCCCCTGAATTCGTCAGGCATGAAAGCCACCTTCCACTGCGTGAGATCCTGTTCACGGAAAAGCGCAAGGTCGTGACGGCGGCCGTGCTGATGGGACTGGGCGCTGCCGGGTCCTATATCAATGTCTATATGCCGACGCTGGAAATGACGCTGCTGCACATGAAGGCGTCACAGGCGATGATCGGCACGATCGTTTCCAGCATCCTGACGATCATTTTCCCACCCCTGTGCGCCCTGCTTGGTGATCTGGTGGACAGGCGACGGCTGATGATGACCTGTGCCGCCGTGGGGGGCGGCATCGCGGTGCCCCTGTTCATGCTGCTTGTCCATTCCCCGTCGGTCGTCATCGGCATACTGGTGCAGTCCATCCTGTCGGTCATCATATATTGTGGATATTACGCCAATGTTCCGGCGCTGTTTGCCGAAATGTTCCAGTCAAGGAACAGGTCAAGTGGCATTGCCGTCAGTTATGCGTTGGGGCAGCTTGTATTTGGTGGGTTCACGCCGATGATTGTTACAATACTGATTGACAGGTTCCACAGCAGCATCATGCCGGGCATCTATCTGGCGATTGTTGCGATCCCCAGTATTCTCTGTGTCTTCCTGAGCCGGAAGTTCATTGTCCGGCCCGAACCCGGGTGCAAGAAATGACGTGTCTGATCATCAAGTCCGGCTCTGCGGAGGTCATGGGGGAATGGAAGGCCCTGTTTGCGAAATATGCGCCTGGCCTGCGTGTGGCGGGGTGGAATGACCCCGATATCCGTCCGGAGGAAGTGGATTTCGCCCTTGTCTGGGAACCTGATCCGGGTCGCCTGGCGCAGATGGCAAACCTCAGGGCGATCATCAGTTCCGGGGCGGGGGTGGACCATATTACCGCTGATCCCTCATGGCCCCGGCATGTCCCGTTGGTACGCATGGGAACGGATGATGCCACGGTGCAGATGGGGGATTACGTGACGTGGGCGGCATTTTCCCTGCTGCGTCCCACGCGGCAGTGGTTTTTGCGCCAGCAGCGGCATGAATGGCACAATGATGGCCAGTCCGCACCCACCAGCACGGAAACATGTGTCGGGGTCATGGGATTGGGAAATCTGGGCACGCATGTCGCCCAACGCCTGGTGCGGGCGGGATTTGCCGTGCGTGGATGGTCGCGCAGTCCGAAGGATGTCGCGGGTGTGGAGTGTTTCCATGGCGACGGGCAGCGCCGGGAATTCCTGGGCCAGACGGACATCCTCGTCTCGCTGCTGCCCGCGACCGGGGAAACGCGCGGACTGATCAATCGTGAACTGCTGTCATGCCTGCGCGCGCCGGCGGCCCTGATCAGTGTAGGGCGCGGCACGCAGGTTGTGGAGGAGGATGTGCTGGACTGCCTCGATCGGGGCATCCTGTCCGGTGCGGTCATGGATGTCTTTGCCACCGAACCCCTGCCGGCCTCCTCCCCATTATGGGCGCATCCCCGGGTGATCGTCACGCCCCATGTCGCGGCGGAGGCCTCCCGCGCGGCGCGGGCGCGCTATACGGCGGATGTGATTGCATCCGTCATGAAGGGGCACGCGCCAAAGCTGCTTTACCTGCCGGAACGTGGGTACTGAACCTTTCTCATGCAGGGGAAAAATGATGGACAAACCGGTCATCCTTGGCCTTTCCATGCGTTACCTTGGCTATCATGCTGCAGGGTGGCGGCATCTGCAGGCTGATCCCTCGGGCAGCATTTCGTTCGACCATTACCGCAATGTTGCAACCCGGGCCGAAAAAGCAGGGTTCGCCATGGTCTTCCTGGCGGATGGCGTGGCCATCCGGGCGCAGGACCATCCGCATGGTGCCCTGGCGCAGTCATCGCAGCTTGCCGATCTTGAACCGCTGACCCTGCTGTCGGCACTGTCATCCGTCACCACGGATATCGGCCTGGTGGCCACGGCCTCGACAACCTATAACGAGCCTTATCATATCGCGCGCAAATATGCCTCCCTTGGTCGGATCAGCGGGGGGCGGGCCGGATGGAACATCGTGACGTCATGGTCGGATGCCGAAGCCCGGAATTTTGGCATGGAGCAGCATCCCGATTATGAAACCCGTTATGGACGAGCCAGGGAATTCGTCGATGTTGTCACCAAATTATGGAAATCGTGGGATGTCGATGCCCTGAAATGGGACAAACGGGATGCGGTTTTTCAGGATCCAGCGAAAATCCATGCCATCAACCACAGGGGAACACATTTTTCCGTCAGCGGGCCGCTGGATATCCCGGTGACGCCTTCCACGCGGCCGCTGCTGGTGCAGGCCGGCGCGTCACAGGCCGGTATGGAAATCGCCGCGCGTCATGCGGACATCGTCTATGCCGTGCCGCATGATATCGAAACCGCCGTCCAGTATCGCCAGACCCTGCGGGACATGGCGCGCGGGCATGGACGCGATCCCGACAGCATCAAGGTCCTGACGGGGATCACACCCTATGTCGGCCGGACCCATGACGATGCCCAAAAACTCTATGATACCTATAACAGCCTTATTCCTCCTGAACTTGGGCTGTCCTATCTCTACGCGCAGATGGGAGATCTTTCGGCCTTTCCCCTTGACGGGCCGGTCCCGGAACCAACCGATGCGCGCGTGCGCAGTATCGCCAATAATCTGCTGAAGCTGGCGCGGGAGAAAAACCTTACCATCCGTGAACTTTATGGTGTCATTGCCGCAGGATTTGGTGCGCGCGTCAGTATTTCCAGCGCACGGGGACTGGTCGATGAAATGCAGGCATGGCTGGAAGCCGGGGCGAGCGATGGATTCAATATTTGCCCGCCCCTGCTTCCACTGGAACTGGACCGGTTCATAGACCTCGTCATTCCCCATATGCGGGCACGCGGCATGCTGCCTTCCTTTCCCGCGGGAACAGGACTGCGCAGGCGTATGAACCTGCCCGAAGCCTGAGGGCAGGGCGGTCTTCGGGCATTGGCATGTCATGAGATTATGGAGCGATGAAGGATGATCCGGTGGTCGATGTACATGGCCACGGATGGATTCCCGCAATGCCTCGTACGAATCCCCGATCGGGCCTGTGGCGACGGCATGCCTGCCTGCGGACCAACGGGCGTGGGTCTTTTGGGGTGGCGGGGGCGGTCCTGCCCGTCCGGCGATGACGCCGGGAGGAGTGTTTTTTGCGACTCTGGGATACCGGGCTGTTACAAAAATCTGTCTCATGAGTCGGGCGAGGGAAGTCCTGACCTGTAGCGGTCACTCGCTTCCTGTGACTGAATTTTCTCCGTGCACTACACCATATCTGGTGTCATGATGCATCCCTGTCCACAATATGAGCGAACCGGCGCCTGCCCATGGCCCTCGTTCGCCTGAACGATGGAGCCGGAGCATGGACGGAGGTTTTTCGCTGTTTGGCGGCGTGCACGCACGTACGCGCACTCCGTTCGAAGGGGCATTCGGCCTGTCGCCGCTGCCTGCCCGTCCGCTTGACCGGGGAATGGGGGAGGCGGTTGGCCGCCGCACCGTGTTCCGTCCCGACGATCACGAGGATTTCGGCCATGTGGCGGATCGCGTGGCGCGGGGCAACACGGCGCTGCTGCCCGGTGTGGAGGCGCAGGAAGCCGCGCAGTTGCGCAATGCCATCGCCACCGGCGCGCTGCTGACCTCTGGCCGCCACCTGCAGCATGGGGACGCCGCGCAGGCGGGGCGGAACATGGAAATGTTCACCAACTGCGCCACCGCCATCTGTTCGTTCGCCAAATTCTACCTGCTGCTCAATGGGTCCGGCGTGGGGCGGGCCTATGATGATGAACTGTGCGTCGTGGACTGGGGACAGGCGCCGGACCTTTATTTCGTCCTCTCGCCCACGCATCCGGATTATCCGCATGATCGCGCGGGACTGCTGCGTTTCGGGCTGGATATGCAGATCGTGCCGTGGGGCACGGCGATCGAGGCCTTTGACGCGGGGATGGACGCGCAGGTCCGCGCATTTCTGGCCGCATCCGTCTTGCCGGACGTGCCCGCGTCGGGGATGGCGGATCGGGCCGACACGGTTGTCCATGTGATCGAGGACAGCCGCGAAGGCTGGGGCAAGGCGGTCGAGGTGATCGAGGCCATGGCGTTCCGTGGCAGCGCGGACCGTGCGCTGGTCCTTGACCTCAGTGCCATCCGCTGCGCCGGCAGCCCGATCGCGGGCATGCAGGGACGGCCTGCGTCCGGCCCCATTTCCCTGCTGCGCGGGTTGCTGAATATCCGGGCGCATGTGATCGCGCCCGCGCGTGACACGGGCATGCCCCTGTGGGAACAGGCGTTGCGTGTGGACCATTACCTGTCGGTCGAGGTGCAGGTCGGCGGCGCCCGCCGCGCCGCGCGCATGGCCACCAAGTCGTGGCGCGACGCCGAAGTGCTGCGCTTCATCCGCGCCAAGGAGGAGGGCGGCCTGTGGACGGCCAACCATTCCGTGATGGTGGATGCGGAATTCTGGGGGTTCGTGAACGATCCGGCTGCAGCCGGTCCTCTGGCCGAACATGCCCGCACGGTCTTTGCGGAGGCGACCCGCTGCGCCTGGATCAATGGGGAGCCGGGATTCATTAATGGCGACCGGCTGGAAGACAGCCGGACCGGCAGCGCGCGGCTCAAGAAGATACACGAAGATGGTCGGGATTTCCGTTCGGGCCGGTATCAGGCGACCGAGGCGGCGACCCTGCTGGCGGACCTTGCCGGGCGTGCGGCACATGCGCGCTTTCCGGTCACGACCAACCCGTGTGGCGAAATTACGCTGCATGTGACGGGCGGATATTGCGTGATTGGTGATTTCGCGCCACTGCTGGCCTGTCCCGTCCCGCCGGAGGATGTGAAGCCCGGGCGCATGGCGCATGACATCGCGCAGGTCTGGGATGCGCGGGTGCGCGATTCCGTCAGGCTGGGCGTGCGTTTCCTGCTGCGCGCCAATCGCATGGACGCGCTGTATGGGGAGGAGGTGCGCCGCACCAACCGCATCGGGATCGGCCCGACGGGCCTGCATGAATGGGCGTGGGTGCGTTTCGGCCTCGATTTCCACGACCTGCTGGACGAGGAGCGCGCCGCCCCGTTCTGGTCGGCGGTGCGGGAACTTTCGACCATCGCAAAGGACGAGGCCAACGCCTATGCCCGCGAAACCGGCACGGCGCGCCCCGTGACGGTCACGACCGTCAAGCCCGCGGGTACGACATCCAAGCTGTTCGGACTGACGGAAGGGGCGCACCTGCCGGCACGGCGGCAGTATCTGCGCTGGGTGCAGTTCAAGGGCGTGCAGCGCGCGGATGGCACGTGGGAGGCCGGGACCGACCCGCTGCTTCCGGCCTATGAGCGCAAGGGCTACCCGGTGCGTTCGCTGCGCAGTTTCCCGGGCATGAGCATCGTCGGCTTTCCCACCGTGCCGCTGATCCAGCGTCTGGGCATGGGGGAACGGGTGGTCACGGCGCCCGAGGCTACGCCGGAAGAGCAGTATCGCTGGCTGGAACTGCTGGAGAAATACTGGATCGGCGCCACGCAGGGCAATCAGGTGTCCTATACGCTCAAGATCTATACGGACCGCCATGACCTGGAGGGATTCCGGGCGATGGTGGCGGCCCACCAGCCACATGTGCGCTGCTGTGCCGTGCTGCCCAGCCGTCCGGATTCCGGCCTTGGTTACGAATATTTGCCGGAGGAGGAAGTCTCCGCCGGGAAATTCGCGGCCATTGCCGCCACGATCCATGACGAGGATGTGCAGGAAGTGGTGGACTGGGCGCATCTGCAATGTGCCAGTGGGGTCTGTCCCATCTGACGTGAAGGTGGGGGGAACCTGCGTGCCTTACCGTTTGGTACAGTGTCTGGATTTCGATAAAAACGTGGTCCTGAATAATCCTTGATGAAGTCATGAAAGTTTTTGGGTGCCGCCTTTTGACCTGAAAAGGCGGCGTTCTTTTGAAGCTTCTTGGAAAAAGCTTCACCAGAAACTTCTGACGTTTTTCGCCTGTCACGATGATGGCATTACGGCTCGGGACATCAAAATGTCACGAAATGTTAGAATATGGCCCCCATCATTCACGCAGGTCCCATGCAGCACTATATCTTGTGAAGCCCACGGGTCATGCGCGAACATCGTGGCAGTTCATGGCATGGGCCGCCAGTGGAGGAGAAACGTGGTGAAGCAGACAAGATACTGTGCGATGGCGTTGATGGCCATGGCACTGGCGGTTGCGCCGGTCCTGACCCTGTCGGCGGCGCATGCGCAGCATGGGCCGGGTGGCGGCGGCGGCCATGGTGGTGGCGGTCCGGGCGGCGGCGGCGGTCCCGGTGGGGGACGCGGTGGCCCCGGTGGTGGTGGCTGGCATGGCG
>NZ_JABJWD010000077.1:0-25888 GCF_013155425.1 Gluconacetobacter entanii
CTCCCCCGCCCGCCCGCCTTCACCCGCGCTGCGGCGACGCCCCGCGCGGGCCTTGCACTGACGCTGGGCCTGGTGGCGGGACTTGCCGCACCGGCGGGCCTTCCCACGGTGCAGGCTCAGGTCATCACCCATCCCGACGCGCTCAATTCGCTTGGCGCGCCACCGCCCGCACGCCCGGCCGAAAAACCGGCGGCGCGTCCCGTCGCGGGCAGCAATGAAATGGGGCCGCACGCCACCACCCCATCCACCACGGCAAATCCGGCCACCGCCATTCCCCCCGCCGCCATCCCGCAGGTCGCCACGACCCCGCCGGCCAATCCCGTCCTGCGCCCGCCGGAGGTGCATGTGCCCCTGCATCCCGCGCCCCCCCCGCCGGAGGTCAAGCCCGACCCGGCGGCCAAGGGACGCGCGGCGCGCATTCCCGGCGGCACGCGCCTGTATTTCGGCGCACAGAGCGCGGACATGAATCCGCGCATGATCGCGGCGTTGCAGACACTTGCCAGCGTGATGCAGCGCCTGCCGGACCAGCATGTGATGATCGCAGCCTATGGCGAGGGAAATGGCGATGATGCCTCCACCCCGCGCCGCATCGCGCTGTCGCGGGGACTGGCCGCGCGCTCCGTCCTGATTCATGCCGGGGTCGCATCGACCCGCATTTACGTGCGCGCCATCGGACTGCCGCCGGAAAATCAGATCGGAATAACACCGGACTGTATTGACGTGACCCGCTCTGGTGTGGTGGCGTCGAGTCCTTCTCCTTCGTAAGAGAGCAGCCCTGCGTGACGCGACCAACGACCTACATCCTTCGAATCGTCCTGTTTCTTCTGGCTGTGGGCATTGTCGCCTCCATGCTGGGGAGTACGCTGTACCAGGCGTTTTTCAACAATCCCTATCTCGATGGCCTGATCCTGGGCATCCTGGCGCTGGGAATCGCATGGAACGTGTCCATGGTCCTGCGCCTGATCCCGGAGGTACGCTGGGTCGATACCATCCGCCACCCGCGTGAGGGACTGACCACGCCGCCGCCGCCGCGCCTGCTTGCCCCCATGGCGTCCATGCTGGCGACACGCGAACGCGGCACGCGCCTGACGCTGTCGGCCCCCGTGGTGCAGTCGCTGCTCGACAGCCTGTCATCGCGACTGGACGAAGGGCGTGAACTGTCGCGCTACCTGACGGGACTGCTGATCTTCCTCGGCCTGCTGGGCACGTTCTATGGACTGCTGCTGACGGTGGGGTCGATCGCGGACGTGATCGGTGGCATGACCGTGGGGTCGGGCGACATGACGGCCATGTTCGACCAGCTCAAGAGCGGGCTGGCCGGGCCGCTGCATGGCATGGGCACCGCGTTCTCCGGCTCCATGTTCGGCCTTGCGGGCGCGCTGGTGCTGGGCTTCCTCGACCTGACGGCGGGACAGGCGCAGAACCGGTTCTTCAACGAGCTTGAGGAATGGATGGCCAGCATCACGCGGATATCGGGGGGCAACATCTCCGCCACGGGCGAGGAGGCGACCATTCCTGCCTATGTCGAGGCGCTGCTGGAACATACGGCGGAAAACCTTGAAAAGCTTCAGGTCCTGCTGTCGCGCAACGAGGAACAGCGCGCGCATGAGCAGCACCTGCTTGCGGCGCTGAACGAGCGTCTGGCGCATATGGCCGACCCGCGCGGCAGCGAGCACCTGCAGAACATCGAGGCCCTGCTGGCCCGCCTGGTGCAGGATTCCGAAGCGGGACGCACGCAGATTTCGAACGAGATCCGTGGCGACCTGCGCCTTCTGGCCCGTACCATCGCCGCAGCCGCCCCGGGTGCGGGACGTCCGGCCTCCTGACCTACAGAAAGTTCCCGTCATGGCCCGCCGATCCCGCCGCCAGTCCCGTGCCTCCGAACTGAACGCATGGCCGGGATATGTGGACGCGCTGTCCACGCTCCTGATGGTCATCATCTTCGTGCTGCTTGTCTTCGTGCTGGGGCAGGCTTTCCTGTCGGTCGCGCTGAACAAGCGCCAGCAGGTCCTTGACCAGCTCCAGCGCGAGGTCGCGCATCTCAGCCAGATGCTCTCGCTGGAACAGGGGCATAACCGCTCCCTCGAACAGTCGGTTGCGACGTTGCAGAAGGAACATGCCGCCGACGAGGCCACGGAAACGTCGCTTACGGCACAGGTCAGCCAGCAGGCCGCCGAACGTGACAGCGCACGCCATCAGGCGGACGCCCTGAACGACCAGCTTGCCCAGCTCAGCGCGCAGCTCGCCGCCGTCAGCGCGGCGCTGGAAATCAGCCAGAACGAGGTGCGTGACCGCGACCGCAAGATCGACAACCTCGGCATGGAACTCAACGTCGCACTGGCGCGCAAGGTGGAGCAGTTGCAGCGCTACCGCTCCGAATTCTTTGGCCGCCTGCGTGACGTGCTGAAGGATACCAAGGGGATACAGGTCGTGGGCGACCGCTTCGTGTTCCAGAGCGAGGTGCTGTTCCCCGTCGGCAGCGCCGACCTGTCGCCAGAAGGCATCAAGCAGATCAAGGTGCTGGGCCGGACGCTGAAGCAGGTGGCACAGCAGATACCGCCATCGGTGCCGTGGATCCTGCGCGTGGATGGCCATGCCGACCGCCTGCCGATCCACACCGCCTTTCCCAGCAACTGGGAACTGTCGTCCGCCCGCGCCATCACGGTGGTGAAGATGCTGATTGCCGACGGGATCGACCCGCGTCACCTTGCGGCCACGGGCTTTGCCGATTTCCAGCCGCTGGATAACGGCACGACGCCCGAAGCCTTCGCCCGCAACCGCCGGATCGAATTCCGCCTGACCGACCGGTAACGGCCCGGCAGACGTGGGGATGGGTGTCCCTGCGTCTGCCGGTTTGGGTTTCGTGTTTTAGAAAAGCAGCGTCTTTCGAAGCTTTTTGAAAAAAGCTTCACCAAAAACTTTTATGATTTCAAGATGTTGAAGGGCCTGCTTTTTCAAGAAGACCTTTGAATTTTCAAAAGTCTTTTTGCTTCTTTTTCTTCCAGAAAAAGAAGACCTCTCCGCCCTCACCAAATGACAGCACGTGCCCGAAAAGGCGTGCCCCCTCAGGTCGGGCGCCCGAATGCCTTCAGCCGCAGGTCTTCCGTCTGGTGGGCCGCACCGGGGAGCAGGGGATACAGCGTCAGGACATGCTGCCACGCCTTCCATGCCGCCCCCCAGTCGCCCCGCACGCCTTCGGCATTGCTCAGGATCTGCCACGCCAGCACATCGCGCTCATCATGGTGCAGGGCGACGCCAAGGTCGGCCACCGCGCCATTGGCGTCCGCCCCCGCCAACCGCGCCTGCGCACGCGTGCGCCACAGGATTTCAAGGCCGGGTTGCAGCACAAGGGCGTCGTTCAGGTCTTCCTGCGCATCGCCGACCTTCTGCTCCGCAAGGTCGGACTGCGCACGGCGCACCAGCAGGCGGGTCGTGGGGGTGATGTCCTTCTGGCGCAACTGCTCGATCCGGGCCAGAAGGTCGCTTGCGGCCTGTTTCGACTTTGCGTGGCGCAGTTCGTCCTGAAGCTCGGGGATGCCGGGCTCCTTCGCCGCCCTGTCCTTATCCGTCCCCTTGGCCGCAGGCGCGGGATGGGCCGGTGGCGCAGGCGGGGCGGACGCCGCGAAACAGGGTGCGGCCATGCCCACCACACCAAGGCAGACAACAGACAAAAAGCCGCGCAGGCCCCGGTTCATCCCGGTGCCCACGCGACCCTGTGCCGCATCAATATGGAACCTGACGGTCAAATCCGTCCGGCAATCAGCCCTGACGGGCCTTCATGCGCGGGTTCTTCTTGTTGATGACATAGACCTTGCCACGACGACGGACCACACGGCAGTCCTTGTCACGAACCTTGGCCGACTTCAGGCTGTTTCTGATTTTCATGATCCGACCCTCACTGGCGGCTGATAACCGCAAAGAGGCGCCCGAATACCCCTGACCGCGCGATGAGTCAACTCCAACGATGCGCCGATCCTACTTTTTACCGCTGGAAACCGGCATGCGCAGGGCTTTTTCCTCCACCCCGGTGACATGGGGCGGAATGAAGAACGGGGCCAGCGCCCTGAAATCCCCCATCCGTGGCGAACGCGGCCGCCACGCAAGCCCGATCGTGCGCCATGCCTGACATCCGGTCACAGGGCGCGCCACAACCGCCTGATCGCGCAGCAGGCCCGACTGTACCGCCATATGCGGCAGCAGCGCCACCCCGAGTCCCGCCGCCACCATCTCCACCAGCGTATGCAGGGAGGTGACGGTGAATTCCTCCTCCGCGCCTTCGGTGTTCGACCATCCGCGCACCTGCCGGCACAGGGCCAGCGTCTGGTCACGCAGGCAGTGCCCGTCCTCCAGCAGGATCATGCGTTCGGAGACGATTCGTTCAACCGGCACGCCCGACAGTTTCGACAGCGGATGCATCTCCGGCATCACCAGCATGAAGGGATCGCGCCACAGGGGCCATGTCTCGCTGTCGGCGCAGTCGCACGGCATCGCCAGCAGCACGAGGTCCAGACGCCCCAGCGCCAGCTTTTCCAGCACGTGATGGGTCAGGTCCTCATTCAGCGACAGGCGCAGGCGCGGGAACCCCTGACGCAGCCTGCGGATCAGGTCGGGCACGACGAACGGCCCGATGGTGGGGATGACGCCGATCCGCAGCAGGCCGCTCATCGGTTCGTGGGAGGCCACGGCCACGTCAAGCACCGCCTGCAATGACTCCAGCGCAAGGCGCGCGCGCGCGACCACCTCGTTCCCCAGGGGGGTGAACACCACTTTCTTGCCCACGTCACGGTCGAGCAGCCGCACATCCATCTGCCGTTCCAGCGCCAGGATCCCGGCCGAAAGCGTGGATTGCGTGACGGCGCAGCTTTTGGCCGCGCGCCCGAAATGACGGAGTTCCGCAAGGGTCACGAGATAACGCAACTGCTGTGCGGAGGGCATGGGAATCATCGACTAATTCGATCATGAATATGTGAATTATTCACTGGCATGATAGCAGCATCAAGGTCATAGATATACCCCATCGGACGCGCCCCACCGGGCGGCCTGCCTGATCCCCAACCGAATCAAGGGAGATTCCTCAAATGCTTACAGTCGGTGATAAGTTCCCCAGCTTCAGCCTTGACGCCGTTCCCGGCGGGGCCGAGGGCCTGAAGGGCGAGTTCGTCAAGATTACGGACGAAAGCAACGCGGGCAAGTGGAAGGTCGTCTTCTTCTGGCCGCTCGACTTCACCTTCGTCTGCCCGACCGAGATCGTGGCGTTCGGCAAGCTGGCCGGTGAATTCAAGGACCGCGACGCCGTCGTGTACGGCGTGTCGATCGACAGCGCGTTCGTGCACCTGAACTGGCGCCTGAACAACGAGGACCTCAAGAACCTCGAGATCCCGATGCTCTCCGACATCAAGCGTGAACTGATCGAGGGCGTGGGCGTCATGTCGCAGGGTGCGGGCGCCGCCTATCGCGCGACCTTCATCATCGACCCCGAGGGCGTCATCCGCCATGTCAGCGTCAACGACCTGTCGGTCGGCCGCAACCCGCAGGAAATCCTGCGCATCCTCGACGGGCTGCAGAGCGATGAACTGTGCCCGTGCAACTGGAAGAAGGGCGACGCCTTCATCAAGGCCTGATCGCACCCTTTCCCGGGCCTGAACGGTCCGGGCGCTCCCCCGCGTGGCACCTGCCGCGCGGGGGGATGTCCGCATCCCCGGATGCCGCGGCGCGCCACCATGCCCGCGACATCCCGGCATACGGACCCTTCCCGCGATCCTGCGGCGTGGCATGTGGGATGGGCGGGTTCCCCCTTCTCCCTTCCCCCACCAGTGCAAGGCATCCTCCCATGTCGCTCGATACGCTCAAATCCCTGCTGCCCGACTATGCCAAGGACCTGAAGCTCAACCTCGGCTCGCTCGCCCATGACGTCACGCTCACGCCGCAGCAACTGGCCGGCACGTTCGTGGCGTCGGCCATCGCGTCGCGCAACCCGCTGGTCACCGACCTGCTGCGCGCCCATTTCGCCGACGCCCTGTCGGCCGGGGCGCTGGACGCCGCGCGGGCGGCGGCGGCGATCATGGGCATGAACAATGTCTATTACCGCTTCGTGCATCTGGTGGGCGGCGATTACGCCAAGATGCCGGCGCAGTTGCGCATGAACGTGATCGGCCGCCCGGGCGTGGAAAAGGTGGATTTCGAACTGTGGTCGCTCGCGGTATCCGCCATCAACGGGTGCGGCATGTGCATGGAAAGCCATGAACATGCCCTGCGCAAGGCGGGCCTTACGACCGAACAGATCCAGACGGCGGTGCGTGTCGCCGCCACCGTGCATGGCGTGGCCGTGACCCTTGACGGGGCAAAGGCCCCCGCCGCCACCTGATCGGGGGAAAAACGGCATCTTCATGAAAAAGATGCCGTTTTTTTTCATAAGGGCGTTGCCAGACCTGCCGAACCCTGTTATTTGCCCATCCACCGAATGGTTCTCGGGTTTTCTTCTTCCCGAAAGCTTACGCGGGTGTAGCTCAGTTGGTTAGAGCGCCGGCCTGTCACGCCGGAGGTCGCGGGTTCGAGCCCCGTCACTCGCGCCATTTCACGGTGCATTCCCCAAAAATACAATGCCGGTCCGGGTGACGCTGTTATGCGTGGCGGATGGATCGCTTTCGTTGCATCGCATCCCCATCGGCGGCAGGATGGCATCCTATTCTTTCCCTACTCGTCAGAGGACCGGATGCCTGACCTCTTTACGCCCTATACCCTCAAGGGGCGCACCCTGCGCAATCGCATCGCCGTCTCCCCGATGTGCCAGTATCTTGCCGTCGATGGCGTGGCGGGGGATTGGCATAATGTCCATTACGCCTCGCTTGCCCGTGGCGGCAGCGGACTGGTGGTGGTGGAGGCGACCGCCGTCTCCCCCGAAGGACGCATCACACCGGGCTGCCTCGGGCTGTGGAACGATGCACAGGCCGAAGCCCTGCGCCCCATCGCGCGCGCCATCCGTGACGCAGGCGCGGTGCCGGGCATCCAGATCGCCCATGCCGGGCGCAAGGCCAGCGCGAACCGCCCGTGGGAAGGTGACGACCATATCGCCGCCGATGACCCGCGTGGCTGGGAGACCATCTCGCCTTCCGCCATTCCCTTTGGCGCCAACCTGCCAAAGGTGCCGCGCGCCATGACGCCGGAGGACATCACCCGCGTCCGGCAGGATTTCGTCGCCAGCGCGATTCGTGCCCGCGACGCCGGGTTCGGGTGGCTGATGCTGCATTTCGCGCATGGCTATCTGGGGCAGAGTTTCCTCTCCCCCTACTCCAACCAGCGCACCGACCTGTATGGCGGCAGCCTGGAGAACCGCGCGCGCTTCCTGCTGGAAACGCTAAGCGAGGTGCGCGCCGTCTGGCCGGAAGACCGGCCGCTGAGCGCGCGTCTGGGCATGATCGAATTCGACGGCCATGACGAGGAAACGCTGGAGGACGCCATTACGCTGGCGCGTCACTTCCGCACGCTGGGGCTGGATTTCCTTGATGTCAGCATCGGGTTTTCCACGCCGGAGGCAAAGATCCCGTGGGGTCCGGCCTTCATGGCCCCCATCGCCGCGCGCGTGCGCCGCGAAAGCGGACTGCCCGTGGCGACAAGCTGGTACATCAGCAAGCCGGAACAGGCCAGCAGCCTGATCGCGGACGAATCGCTGGACCTTGTCATGCTGGGCCGGCCATTCCTTGAAAACCCGCACTGGCCGTACGCCGCCGCACGCGCGCTCGGTTGCCCTGATGCGGCGCATGTCCTGCCCGAACCCTACGCCCACTGGCTGGCGCGCTACCGTTCGGAATAAGCGCCTTATCTTCTAAAGGTTTTTGGTGAAGCTTTTGATCGAAAAAGCTTCGAAAGACGCCGCCTTTTTAAAAAAGGCGGCACCCAGAAACTTTTATTCTTTAAGAATTTATCCTATCCACACGTCTTCAGGTGCAGGGCCAGCGCCTCCGCGCCTTCGCTGACATCGCGCCATGTGATCGCGAAATCCTCGGCCGTGCCGTAATAGGGATCGACCACGGCCGCGCCCTTGCGATGCGCCACATGATCCAGCAGCAGCGACAGGTCCGCCGCACCATCCGCAGGACGCATCCGCGACAGGTGCTCCAGATTGGCATGGTCCATGGCGATGACATGGGTGAAATCGTGAAAGTCGCGTTCCGTCACGACGCGGGCACGGTACCGGTCGATATCAATCCCGTTCTGGCGCGCCACCGCACGGGCACGGCGGTCCGGCGGATCACCCACATGCCAGTTGCCGGTCCCTGCCGAATCCACATGCACATCCAGCCCATGGCGGGCCGCCGCCTGCCGGAACGCGGCCTCCGCCAGTGGTGAGCGGCAGATATTGCCCATGCAGACGAACAGGACCGACAGCCTGCGTTTCATGCCCATACAACCCATTGATAAGAATAAAAGATTCAGGAAATGTCGCCTCCCGAAAAAGGCGACACCCAAAAACTCCTGAATTATGCGCCCTCCGATCAGGCGGAGGCAGGCGCTCCCTTTTCGGGATAACGTTCACGCAGCAGGCCGACCGTCTTTGCGATCATGTCCGCCGGCGTTTCCTCCAGCGTGACGACAACCGGATGTTCGTCGGGCGTCGGCGGCTCCAGCGTGGCCAACTGGCTTGGCAGCAGGCTTGGCGGCATGTAATGGCCACGTCGCCGTTCCAGACGCGCCAGCAGGACGTCCGGCGGGATCTGGAGATAGACGAACACGATCCCCGGCGCATCGGCACGCAGGATATCACGATAGGAGCGTTTCAGCGCGGAGCAGGTCAGGATTCCCCCCTGCCCCGATTCCACCCGCTGTTTCAGCCAGTCATGGCAGCGTTCCAGCCATGGCAGGCGGTCGGCGTCCGTCAGGGGGATGCCCGCCGCCATCTTGTCCACGTTCGCCTTGGGATGCAGCAGGTCGCCTTCCTGATAAGGCCAGCCCAGAAGGTTGTGCAGGCCCGCCGCCAGCGTGGTCTTGCCACACCCCGACACCCCCATGATCACCAGGACAAGCGGACGGATACCCTGATCCTGAAGAACGGCAGAGGTCATGATGGCTCCAGATGCTTCAGCCCGTCATGCGCGGCCACGATCACTTCGGACGTGCGCCCGATGAACAGGCCGGTTTCAATGACGCCCACGATGGCGCGCAACCGGCGCGCCAGGGCAACGGAATCGGCGATGGCGCCGAAATGGCAGTCCAGGATCATGTTGCCGCCATCGGTGACAAACACGTTCCCGCTGCGGTCCAGGCGCTGCGTGATACGCGCGCCAAGGGCCTCGATCTGTCGCGCGGTGCTTTCCCAGCCAAAGGTCGTCACTTCCACCGGGACGGGCACGTGATGGCCCAGATGATCGACAAGCTTGCTTTCATCCACCACCACGACAAAGCGGCGCGATGCGGCGGCGACGATCTTTTCGCGAAACAGCGCGCCCCCCAGCCCCTTGATGAGATTGAGCGTGCCGAGTTCCACCTCATCCGCGCCATCAATGTCGATGTCGATCTGCGGATGGGTGGCGAACGTCACCAGCTTGATGCCATGCGCACGGGCCTGTTCGGCGGAATGTTCGGACGTGGGGATGGCGCAGAATCGCAGCCCCTCCGCCCAGCGACGGCCAAGTTCCTCGATCATGTAGGCCGACGTGCTGCCCGATCCCAGCCCGACCACCATGCCATCCTGCACCATGGACGCGGCCTCGATCGCGGCCTGACGCTTGAGTTTCGCCCTTGGATCGCCACCCTGGCTTGACATTGCCCTGTCTCCTCCCCGCGTGGGCCGTTTCGCATCCATGCGGCGGCCCCTCGTTATTGTTTGTATCGTGCGGTCACGACTGCCCGACAAGGCTGGATTATTGCCCGGCGGCCGCCTTGTCCAGAAGCCAGATGAGTTCGCCCTCGGTCGTGATGTGGCTGGCCGGTTCGGCAGGGTCCCCCGCGCGCACCTTTGCAAAGGCCTCCTTCTTCGCCGCCCCTGCCAGCATGAACACCACATGGCGGCTGGAATGGATGGCGGGATAGGTCAGGGTCAGGCGCGTATGCGGCGCATCGTCGGGCACGCAGGTGGACACCCACAATTTACGTTCCTGCAGCACGGGCTGGCGCGGGAACAGCGACGCGGTATGGCCATTGTCGCCCAGGCCAAGCATCACGACATCGAACAGCGGGCGCCCCGGCTGCAGCGTATCCGCGCCATAGACCTTCTGCAGTTCGGCCTGGTACTGCGCCGCCGCCGCCGCCGGATCGCCGGAGGTCGGCATGCGGTGGATGTTGCCGATGGGCACCGGCACATGTTCGAGCATCTCCGTCTCGACCATGTTGTAATTGCTGGCCGGGTCGTCGGCGGGGACGAATCGTTCATCGCCAAAGAAGAACTGCGTATTCGCCCACGGGAAGCGTCCGGCGTATTCCTCCGACGCGAGGATCTGGTACAGCCGTTTCGGCGTCGATCCCCCCGACAGGGCGAGGACGAACGGACCGTCCTTTTTCGCCAGCGCCTGCTCCGTCAGCCATTTTGCCATGTACTGGGCAATCGCTTCCCCATCGGCAAGGACGATCATCTCGCCCGTCTTGACGTCATGTCCGCCCATCAGTTCGCATCCCCCAGCACGTATTTCTCGATCCCGTTGGCGAATCCCTCCTCCTCGCACGAGGTGGAGACATAGGTCGCCTGTTTCTGCACTTCGGGGCTGGCCTGCCCCATCGCGATCGACATCCCGCTCTTGCGGAACATCAGCACATCGTTGGGCTGGTCGCCCAGGGTCACCATCTGGGACGCCGGCACCCCAAGCAGCCGCTCCAGCGTCATGACCACGCCGCCCTTGTTGGCGTCGCGGTTGGTGACATCGACATAGTACGGCTGCGACAGGGCGGCGGACGCCGTATCGCCCAGCGCCTGCTGCAGGTCATGTTCCAGCCGCTTCATCAGGTCGAGGTCGTCGCTGACGCCGGTGATCTTGACCACCTGGTCCAGTTCCTCGCCAATCACGCCGACCTTTGGCGGGAATTTCACCGTCCACTGTTCGCGCGCGACATGCGGCGCCTTGATGTCGGAGACGATCCAGTCATTGCCGTTATAGACCCACGGGTCGGCCTTGTGATCGCGGATGATGCCGATCACCCTGCGCGCGACGTCGGCCGTCAGGGTCCGTGCCTCGATCACGGAAAAATCCGGCCGCACCATCATGCCACCGTTGAAGCCTGCGATCGGTTCGTCGATCTTCAGCGGCTTGATCAGCATCTCCATCCCCTTGGGGGGGCGTCCGCTGGTGATGGCGAACAGGATGCCGCGCTCCCGCAGGCGTTCGACCGCGCGGATCGCACGCGGGGTCAGGATCTTGTCCTTCGTGACCAGTGTGCCATCGACATCGGCCAGCACCAGGCGTATCTGCTGGCCCGTGGCCGGTGTCGCCTGTGTTCCCACTGGTTGCATAACCTTCTCCTTCTGCGTCATCTGACATCAGGCCCGGGGCAGGACGAAACGTTCCATCGCCCGCGCCCAGCCATCATGCGTATTGGCGTCCGTCACGAAATGGGCGTGCTTTTGCACCTCCGCCGGGGCGTTGCCCATCGCGATGGCCACACCGGCGACATCAAGCATCGGGATATCATTGTTCATGTCCCCGATGCAGGCCACTTCGTGAATATCAATCCCCATCAGGGCGGCCAGCTCCCGCGCGGCATGGCCCTTGTTCGCCAGCGGATGGGTGACATCGACCAGCCATTCGGAGGAGCGGTGGACATTCGCCCGCCCGGCAAGCTGCACGCTCAGTTCGCGCTCCACCGTGCGCAGTCGCGCCGCATCGGTGGAGACACCCATGATCTTTCCCACACCTTCGTAATGGCGCGACAGGTCGGGGGCGACGACGGGAACGGTCTTCACCACCTCCGCCTCATGCCGGACCTGCGGCGTGCTGCCATCGCGCACCAGCCATTCGTAATCGATGAACAGCCACGGATCGACCTCACGCGACAGCAGTTCCTCCACCGCCTCACGCGTGGTCTCCGGCGCCAGCGAATGGCGCGACATGATCTTGCCATCGGGGGTGCAGATCAGCCCGCCATTCAGCGCCGCGATCGGGCGGTCAATGCCCAGCGGCCCGAGGAACGGCTGCATCCCCACGGGGCCACGGCTGCTGACGAGGCACAGCGCGATGCCCGCCCTGCGCAGGGCCTGTGCGGCGGCCAGCACATCCGGCGTCACCCTCTTGTCCTGGGGCACAAGGGTGCCGTCGATGTCCGAAACCACAAGGCGGATCCTGTCGGACGGCGGGCGTTTTGCTGTCATGCGTGTGTCATCCTGTGTCTCATGACCCGATCCTGAGCCAGTGCCGGTGATCGCGGGCCAGCAGGTCGTCGGCGGCCTTCGGCCCCTCCGAACCGGCGGGGTAGAAATGCAGGAAGCCCGGATCGCGTTCCCATTCCAGCACGGGCTGGACCACCCGCCATCCGGCCTCGATATTGTCGGCGCGCTGGAACAGCGTCGCATCGCCGATCATGCAGTCATAGATCAGGGTTTCATACCCCGTGCTCGGCCCTTCGCTGAACCATTCGGAATAGTCGAACTTCATCCGCACCCCGCCCAGATGCACCGTGGGGCCGGGAATTTTCGCGGAAAACTGCATCGTCACCCCTTCGGTGGGCTGGATATGCAGCATCATGATGTTCGGCGTCAGCTTTTCCACCGGCGTATCGCGGAACAGGGCATAGGGCGCGGACTTGAAATGGATGGCGATTTCCGTCTTGCGCGCCGCCAGGCGCTTGCCCGTGCGGACATAGAACGGCACCCCGGCCCAGCGCCAGTTATCGATCCGCAGCTTCATCGCGACATAGGTTTCGGTGCGGGAATTCGGATTGATCCCCGGCTCCTCGCGGTATCCGACAACGGGTTCGCCCCTGATGCTGCCCGCGCCGTACTGCGCGCGCACCACGTCCTCGCGCCCGACGGTGTGGATGGCCTTGAGCACCTTGGTCTTCTCGTCACGCACGGCGTCGGCGTCGAAGGAGGTCGGGGCCTCCATCGCCGTCATCGCCAGAAGCTGCATGACATGGTTGGGCACCATGTCGCGCACGGCCCCCGTGCCCTCATAGAACTTGGCCCGCTGCTCGACGCCCACGGTTTCAGCGGCCGTGATCTGGACATGGTCGATATTGTCGCGGTTCCACAACGGTTCGAAGAAGCCATTGGAAAACCGCAGCGCAAGGATGTTCTGCACCGTTTCCTTGCCCAGATAATGGTCGATGCGATAGATCTGGCGTTCACGCAGGCTCTTGAGCAGGCGCGCATTCAGCGCCACGGCGGAGGCAAGGTCGCTGCCGAAGGGCTTTTCGATGATGACGCGGCGGAACATGCCGTCGGTTTCATGGGCAAGGCCGCTATGGCCAAGCCTGTCCACGATCGCGCCAAAGAAACGCGCCGCCACCGCAAGGTAGAAGATGCAGTTCTCCTCCCCCACTTCCCTGGCGATCTGGGCATAGGTTGCCTCGTCCTCGAACGAACCGCGGATGTAGCGGATACGCGTGCGCATCCATTCCCACACATCCTCGCGCAGGGCGACGGCCTCGGTCGCGCGGCTGGTGACAAAGTTCTTCAGCGCGTCATGGAAATTCTGCTGAAGCTGGCCGGTGGACATGTCGGTCCAGTCAACGGCCACGATCGAGAAATGGTCATCAAGCAGCCCCGCGCAGGCAAGGTTGTAGATCGCGGGGATCAGCAGGCGGCGCGTCAGGTCGCCGCCGCCGCCAAAGATGACAAATGTACCGGGGGGACTGCGACGCGGGGTGTTTTCATGCCCCACGTCGCCAATCTGCGATGATGCCGATGCGACGATGTTTTCCATCAGGCTGCTCCATGATCCGTTTCCATCCAGTAGAAACCCGGCCGCCAGCCTGCGGTCTTTTTGTTGCCGTCTCGATCATGGCAGCCGGGCGTGCGCTCAGACGCGGGACGCGTCAGTTGTTCGTCCCCTCGATATGGCCGCCAAAGCCAAAGCGCATGGCCGAGAGCATCTTCTCGGCATAGTTGTTGCCCGTGCGTGAGCGGAAGCGCGTGAACAGCGACGCGGTGATGACCGGCACCGGCACCGCTTCCTCGATCGCGGCCTCGATGGTCCAGCGACCCTCGCCCGAATCCGCGACGTCGCCCTTGTAGTTCGACAGGTCGGGATTGTTGGCCAGCGCCTGCGCCGACAGGTCGAGCAGCCACGACGACACGACGCTGCCGCGACGCCAGACCTCGGCGATGTCGGGCATGTTCAGTTCGAACCGCTGGTCCTCGGGCAGGGCGGTGGAGTTCTTCGACTTCATGACGTCGAAGCCCTCGGCAAAGGCCTGCATGATGCCGTATTCGATGCCGTTATGGACCATCTTGACGAAATGGCCCGACCCGGCGGGGCCGCAATGCAGGTAGCCAAGCTCCGCGCGCGGGTCCATGCCCGGCTTGTCACGGCCCGGCGTGCGCGGCACATCGCCCAGCCCCGGCGCCAGCGCGCGCAGGATCGGGTCGATATGGTCGGTGGCGTCCTTCGTGCCGCCGTACATCATGCAGTAGCCGCGTTCCAGCCCCCACACACCGCCCGACGTGCCGACATCGACGTAATGGATGCCCTTTTTCGCCAGTTCGGCAGCACGGCGGATATCGTCCTTGTAGAACGAATTGCCGCCATCGATCAGGATGTCATTCTTGCCCAGGAGGCCGCCAAGTTCCTTGACCGCGGCCTCCGTCACCTCACCGGCGGGCAGCATCAGCCAGATGATCTTGCGATCCGCCGTCAGCTTTCCCACCATGTCCTTCAGGCCGGTGGCGGGCTTCGTCTTCCCGGCCTCGGCGCGTGCGCCGACCTTGGACACCACTTCCGGATCCCGGTCGAAAAGGACCACGTCATGGCCATGACGCGTCAGGCGGACGGAGATGTTCCCCCCCATCTTGCCCAGGCCGACGATACCGATTTGCATGATAACTGATACTCCTGCTGTAAAATCCTGCCCCGTCGCACGCCCGGCCCATGCGGCGCGGGCGACGGTGCGGACATCCACCCCACCACCGATAGCATCAGTGGCGGGGCGGTGCGTTGCGGTGGATCAGACCGCCGCCCTGATGATCTGCCCCAGCTTTTCGAGGCCGGACTTCAGGTCGCCATGGATGTGCACCCGCACGGCACGGCGGCCGCGTTCGCCCAGCACCTCGAGGTCACCGCGGGCCTGCGCTTCCTTGACGATGCCGAAGGTGTATTTCTCCCCCGGGACCGGCAGGGTGATCGCATCATCCGCCGTGATCTGCACGAACACGCCCGTGTCGGGCCCGCCCTTGTAGGCCTGTCCGGTGGAATGCTGGAACCGCGGGCCGAATTCCGCCGCCGTCGCCAGCTTCAGCGCATCACGGATCGCAAGGCGCACGCCCTGGATCCATTCGCGCGTCGCCATGTCACGCTCGATATAGGCCAGCAGGGCGACATAATCCCCGGCCTTCGCACGGGCGAAATGCGCCTTGAGGATACCCTCGGCCGTCTTGCCGTCCTTCAGCGCCGCCGCGTTCTTCGGGTCGGCATAGAACGCGAACGTTGCGTCCTTGAAGAAGGGTTCGTAGGGCGGCAGCCTGCCGGTTTCGTTATAGGCGGTGGTGATCTTCTTGGTCTCGATCTTCGAGGCCTCGACATCAGGCTGGTCAAAGGCGTCGATGCCGATGATCGACCCGGCCACGGCAGTCGCGAATTCCCAGCGGAAGAATTCCTCGACGATCTGGCGCCTGTCATGCAGTTCGATGGTCACGACCGGCTCGCCCGCCGCAATCAGCGCCTTGAACGCCGCGTCCTGCTTCTCGCACGGCTTTTCGGCAAGGCGCAGGTAAACGAACAGCCGGTCCTTGCCATAGACCGAGGCCGGGCCCGCCGTCTCGTCATCGATGGGGATCAGGCCGCGGCCGTTCTTGCCGGTGGATTCCGCCAGCAACTGCTCCAGCCACGCGCCCATGTCATAGATCCCGGGCGAGGCAAGGATCGTCACCTTGTCACGACCGAACGACTTTGCCGCGACACCCAGCACGGTGCCCAGCAGGGCGCCGGGATTCTGGGCCGGGGGCACGGACGCGGCGCAGGATTTTTCACCCCGCAGCGCGGATTCCAGCAACAGGCGCAGCGGCAGGCCGGCGGCGGCGGCAGGCACCATGCCGAAATCGGACAGCACGGAATACCGCCCGCCGATCTGCTTTTCACCGTAGAAGATCTTCCAGAACCCGTCGGCCTTCGCCACGGCTTCCATGTGCGACCCGGGATCGGTTACGGCGATGAAGTGCGAACCGACCCTGTCGCCCAGCACCTTCTTCGCCTCGTCAAAGAAATAGGCCTTCAGGATGTTCGGCTCCAGCGTGCCGCCCGACTTGGACGAGACGATGAACAGCGTCTTTGCAATGTCGATTTTTTTCTCGAACGCCTTGACCTGCTGCGGGTCGGTGCTGTCGAGGATATAGAGGTGCGGGAAGCCCTCATGCTTGCCGAACGTTTCCGACAGGACTTCGGGACCAAGGCTCGACCCGCCCATGCCCAGCAGCAGCACATCGCGGAAACCGCGCGCCTTCACCTCGGCCTGGAATTCCTCGAACTTCGGCAGGTCCAGGATCTGGTCGTCAACGATCGACAGCCATTTCAGCCAGTTCGCCTCGTCCTTGCCGGTCCACAGCGTGGCGTCCTTCGCCCACAGGCGACGCACCTTGCCATCCTTGCGCCAGTCCTCAAGTTCCGCCTTGACGGCGGCGTCGAGGTCGGCGGGCAGGTGCAGGGTGGTCGTGGTGACCTTCTTCCCCACGAAGGCCGCCTGCTTTGCCGCAACCGAGCCGAGCAGTTCGTCGAACGCGTCCTCGAACGACTTCACGCCCTCATCGACCAGCACGGTGGTCACGCCAGCGAGGTCGAGGCCAAGGCGCTTTGCCTCCGCAAGGACCTGTTCCGCGCCCTTGAGGTCCTCGGTCAGGGTCGGGGCCACCTTGCCATGGTCGCGGAAGGCGTCGAACGTCTTGGGCGGGATGGTGTTGACCGTGTCCTCGCCAATCAGGGAATCGACATACAGCACGTCGCTGAAGGACTTGTCCTTCGTGCCCGTGCTGGCCCACAGCAGGCGCTGCGGCATGGCGCCAGCGGCCGCCAGCTTCTGCCAGCGCGGGCTTTTCATCACGCCCTGCCAGTATGCATAGGCCTGCTTGGCGTTGGCGATGGCGACCTTGCCGCGCAGGGCCTTCAGGGCTGCGGCGTCCCTGTCACCGGCGGCGACGCGGCGGTCGATCTCGCCATCGATCTTCACGTCGATGCGGCTGACGAAGAAGGAGGCGACACTGGCGATGCCCGCCACGCTCTTGCCCTGCGCCAGGCGGTCCTCAAGCCCCACGATATAGGCCTCGAGCACC
Source organism: Gluconacetobacter entanii (assembly GCF_013155425.1). Lineage (NCBI taxonomy): Bacteria > Pseudomonadati > Pseudomonadota > Alphaproteobacteria > Acetobacterales > Acetobacteraceae > Gluconacetobacter > Gluconacetobacter entanii. Next base: position 17,399 of record NZ_JABJWD010000077.1, read on the forward strand.
TTCTTGTAGGCGTCGTTGGAGAACAGCAGCGTGACATTGACGTTGATCCCCTCGGCAATGGCGGTGCGCACGGCGGGCGCACCCTCCTGCGTGCCGGGGATCTTGATCATCAGGTTGGCGGCATCGACCGCCTTCCACAGGCGGCGGGCCTCGACGATGGTGGCCTGCGTGTCGCGCGCAAGATAGGGGGAGACCTCAAGGCTGACATAGCCGTCAACGCCCTTCGTCTGCTCATAGACGGGATGCAGCACCTTTGCCGCGTCACGGATGTCCGTGATCGCCAGCATTTCGTACAGGGTCCCGGCATCGACGATCTGGTGTTCAAGGATGGAGCGGATCTGCGGGTCGTAATCCGTGCCCTGCCCCATCGCCTTCTGGAAGATCGCGGGGTTGGAGGTCACGCCCTTCAGCCCGTCCTCATCCACCAGCTTCTTCAGGCTGCCATTGGCGGTATAGGACCGCTGGATGAAGTCCAGCCACGGCGACTGCCCGTATTTCGCAAGCTGCTTCAGCGGGTTGGCCGCGCCGTCCTTACCTGTTTCGTGCACACTCATTTCTGTGCATTCCCTTCTCTTGGGCGGGCGGGTGCGCGCACCATGCGTCGCGGCGCCCCTCCGCCTTGGTCCTGACAAAAACGGAAAACAGGGCCATGCGTGGCCCTGTCCCGTTGTGGATGACGGCCTATGACGCCTTGCGGGCAAGCTGCCTGCGCGCCTCCGCCACGACGGCGTCCACGGTAAAGCCGAACTTGACCTCCAGCTCCTCCGCCGGTGCGGAAGCGCCGAACGTGTGCATGACGATGGTCGCGCCATCGAGCCCGACATACCGGTCCCAGCCAAGCTGCGCCGCCTGTTCCACCGCCACGCGGGCGGTAACGTCACGGGGCAGCACGCTGTCGCGATAGGATTGGGGCTGGGCCTCGAACAGGTCCCACGACGGCATCGACACGACGCGCGCCTTCACGCCTTCGGCCTTGAGCTGCTCGTACGCCTTCACCACCAGACCGACCTCGCTGCCTGTCGCCATAAGGATGACATCGGGTTTGCCATCGGCATCCGCAAGGACATACGCCCCTTTTGCCAGCCCCGACGCAGGCGCATAGGTCTTGCGGCAGATGGTCGGCAGGTTCTGGCGGCTCAGCACCAGCACGCTTGGGCGATCCGTCAGCGGGATCAGCGTGCGCCACGCCTCGGCCACCTCGTTCGCGTCGGACGGACGGATCAGGGTGACACCCGGCGTCGCGCGCAGTTGCGCCAGTTGCTCGATCGGCTGGTGGGTCGGCCCGTCCTCGCCCACGCCGATGGAATCGTGGGTGAAGATATACAGCACCGGCAGCTTCATCAGCGCCGACAGGCGGATCGGCGGCTTCATGTAGTCGGAGAAGATCAGGAAGCCCGAGCAGTAGGGCCGCAGTCCCGCAAGCGCGAGACCGTTGCAGATCGAGCCCATGACATGTTCACGCACGCCGAAATGCAGGTTGCGTCCGCCATAGGTCGCCCCCCACTGCGGCGGCTGGAAATCGCCCGCGCCCTCGAACGTCATGTGCGTCTTGGTGGACGGCGACAGGTCGGCCGAACCGCCGATCATCCACGGATAGTTGACCGCCACCTGGTTGAGCACCTTGGCCGAGCTTGCGCGCGAGGCGATGCCCTTGGCGTCGGCGGGGAAGGTCGCGATGTCCTTGTCCCAGCCCTCGGGCAGCCTGCCTGCGAAGATGCTGTCAAGCTGTGCGGCGAGTTCGGGGTATTCCTTGCGATAGGCGGCGAACAGGTCGTCCCACGCCTTGCTGGCCGCGGCGCCGCGTGTCGCGATGCCCGCCTGGAAATGCTCCGGCACGCCATCGGGGACATAGAAGCTCTTGTCCTCCGGCCAGCCGTAGAATTTCTTGGTCTCGCGGATTTCCTCGACACCGAGCGGCGACCCGTGCGCTTCCGCCGTGCCGGCCTTGTGCGGCGAACCCCAGCCGATGATCGAATGCACGATGATCAGCGTCGGGCGCGACGTCTCGGCCTTCGCTTCCTCGAGCAGGCGCCTGAAATCACCCGTATCGTTGGCGTCGCGCAGTTCAAGCACGTGCCAGCCATAGGCCTCGAAACGCTTGTGCACGTTTTCGGTGAAGGTGATGTGGGTATCGCCCTCGATGGAAATGCGGTTGCTGTCGTAGATCCACGTCAGGTTGCCAAGCTTGAGGTGCCCCGCGACGGATGCGGCCTCGCTCGAGACGCCTTCCATGTTGTCGCCATCGCCGCAGAACGTATAGACGTGGTAGTCGAACAGCTTGAATTCCGGCTTGTTGAAGCGCGCGGCAAGCCATTTTTCCGCCATCGCCATGCCCACGGAATTGCCGCACCCCTGACCGAGCGGACCGGTCGTGGTCTCGACGCCTGCGGTGTGGTGGTATTCGGGATGGCCCGGCGTGCGGGAATCAAGCTGGCGGAACTGCTCGATATCCTTGACCGTCAGCGATGGCGCATCGACCACCTTGCCGTCCCTGATGTCACGCACCCCGGCCAGATAGATCAGCGAATACAGCAGCATCGACGCATGGCCGATCGACAGCACGAAGCGGTCGCGGTTGGGCCACAGCGGATTGGCAGGGTCATAGTTCAGGACATCGCGCCACAGCGTATAGGCCGGGGGCGCAAGCGCCATGGCCGTGCCGGGATGGCCGGAATTGGCCTTCTGCACCGCGTCCATGGACAATGTGCGGATCGTGTTGATGCACAACGTATCGATGTTGGCCGGCATGCTGCCGCCTCCTTCTGGTGCCCTTGCGGGACAGGGAAACAATGAATGCATAAAACCGCTCTCCTTCATCATGACTGCCCCGATCCGCAACACGCCCGACATGCCGGGGCGGCGGAAGATCCTCCCGCCTTCCCGCTTCAATCCGGCAGGATGCACATCACGCGACAGACGCCGACGTCCCGCGCCGCCCCGACGGGGGCGGTATGCGGGGTTGCGATACGCCGGGGCCTGTCCGAAACGGTTGATGGGGCAACCGTTTTACGCACAATCTCACGACCACCTTATGGGAACAAGCCACCTCATCCGGCGCGACAGCACACGTATTGAAGGCCCGAACCGCCCGTGACGCCAGCCTTGGCGAATCACGACTGCTCGACCCCACGATACGTATCCGTAACGGACCCGGTGCGGATGGGCCTGCTCCCCTGCCATGTTTCGTGCGACATCGGCGCGGCCATGAAAATGACATGACCCCATGCCAGACCCATCCCCGACAATATCACGGCACGAAGACAGCCTGCCCCCCGTCTTGCGAAGGGGGCCGGCATTGCGTAATCATCGACGCTGGCGCCGCGCGGCATCGCGCGACCGGCCCGCCACGGCGCATGCCATGGCGGCAGGGGCGTCCGGGCGGATCCCCGCCCCACCCGTTATCCCTCACATACGCGAGGCAGGCCCATGACCCAGACAATCGCCAGCGGCGACCCCGCCGCCACCGCATCGGAGCAGACCTTTACGGACACGCAGATCGCGGACCTGTACCTGTCCGCCGCACGGGATGGGGAGACGGACCTGGTCAGGGAATTCCTGCGCGCGGGAATCGACCCCGACATCCGCAATGACAAGGGATATACCGCCCTGATCCTGGCGGGGTACAACGGGCATGCGGACACAATGCGCGCGCTGCTCGAAGGGGGGGCGAACCCGGACCTGCAGGACCAGAAGGGGGCGACAGCGCTGGCGGGCGTGGCGTTCAAGGGCGACCTGCCGGGCGCACGCACGCTGATCGCGCACGGGGCGAAAATCGACATCCCCAACGGGGTCGGCCGCACGCCGCTGATCTTTGCCGTCATGTTCAACCGCGACCCGATGGTGGCGCTGCTGCTGGAACATGGGGCGGATCCCGACCTGCGCGATGGCGAAGGCGTCAGCGCACGCATGCTGGCGACCCGGCAGGACAATGCCGAACTTCTGGCGCTGATGGGACGCAAGCCGCCGCAGGCGTAAGCGATTACCCTGCCTGCCATTTGATATCCCCATCCCCACGCCCTGCGTCGGCATGCGCCCTGCATGCCGGCGTATTTCGCATTTCAGTGGAACCCAAATGCAATGAGCCGTTTCTGGAGCCCCGTCGTCCACACCCTGACCCCCTATGTCCCGGGGGAACAGCCGCGGATGACCAACCTGATCAAGCTCAATACCAACGAATCCCCCTATGGCCCGTCGCCGAAGGCACTGGCGGCCATCCGGGCGGCGACGGACGACACGCTGCGCCTGTATCCCGACCCGTCGGCGCTGGCGCTGCGCCAGGCGATCGGGCGCGCCCATGACGTCCCGGCGGGGCATGTGTTCGTGGGCAACGGGTCGGACGAGGTCCTGGCCCATACGTTCCAGGCGCTGCTGAAGCATGAGGGACCGCTGCTGTTCCCCGACATCTCCTACAGCTTCTATCCCGTCTATTGCGGGCTGTACGGTATCACGGCGCAGATGGTGCCGCTGGATGCGGGCATGCGCGTCAGGGTCGCGGACTACATGCGCCCGTGCGGCGGCGTGATCGTGCCCAACCCGAACGCCCCCACCGGCATGGCGCTGTCCCTTGCGGATATCGAGGCGCTGCTGACGCATCACCGCGACCAGGTGGTTGTCGTGGACGAGGCCTATATCGATTTCGGGGGCGAGACCGCGATTCCCCTGACCGCGCGCCATGACAACCTGCTGGTGGTACGCACCCTGTCCAAATCCAGTGCGCTCGCAGGGCTGCGGGTGGGGTATGCCGTAGGGCATCCCGACCTGATCGAGGCGCTGACCCGCGTGAAGGACAGCTTCAACTCCTATCCGCTCGACCGTCTGGCGCAGGCCGGTGCGATTGCCGCGATCGAGGATCGGGAATGGCTTGCCAACATACGCGAACGGATCATAAGATCACGCGACAGGCTGACAGACAGCCTGGGAAAGATGGGGTTCGAGGTCCTTCCCTCATGCGCGAATTTCGTGTTTGCGCACCATCCTGACCATGACGCACTGAACCTTGCCCGGGCCCTGCGGGAACGGGCGATCATCGTGCGGCATTTCAGGACACCCCGAATCGCCCAATGGCTCCGTATCACCATCGGGACCGAGGCCGAATGTCAGGCGCTGTGCGACGCACTGGCTGACATCATGGCCACGGCCCGCGCCTGAGCGCATACGCGCCTTCTGGCTGACACGGACCGGTTGACCGCCGTCATGCCCCATGCAGGGAACCTTCCTTCATGGGCGTGGGGGCGTGCGTGTTCTTTCTTCCCTGACCTGAACCGACGTCTTGTTTTCCATTCGAATGGATTATCATCATGCGTGCATTCCACGGACAGATGTCCGACAACCAGCCCATCCGCCGTTCGCTGGCGGAAAAGCAGAAGCAGTTGCGCGACCTGCGTGAAACCCTTGCGGCCATGAAATCGCACACCGCCCCTACCCTGCGTGAAAGCGTGCAGAAGCGCATCCGCCAACTGGAGGCCGAACTGGCCGCCGCCCCGGCGATGAAAACACCCGCGGGCAAGGGACGCGATACCGCTGGTGGCGCGCGTACGCCCTCACACTCCCCCCGCCGCCGTCCCGAACGGGGCTGAGGCGACAGGGGATGCCCCCCCTGATGGGGCACCCATATGAAAAAAGCGCGGACCTGCCGGGGCGGGTCCGCGCTTTTTCTTTGGAAAGCCGTTTCGCAAAACAGAAATGTCCGGGTGCTGCCCTTTTTGTTTTAACGGCGGCGTCTTCCGAAGCTTTTTGGAAGACGCTCCGCCAGAAGCTTCTTTTGAGCTTTCCGGACAGTTCCGCCCAGGCCTTCCCCGCGCCAGAAGGTGCGGGGAAGGTAAGAGGCGATCAGTGCTCGGCGGCAGCCAGTTCCTCGGCGATGTCACCACGGGCCGCGGCCTCGTCCATGTAACGACGCGCTTCGGGGGAAATCGTCAGCGTGATCGTCAGCAGGGCCGACACCAGATACAGGCCGGAGAAGATCCAGATGATCCCCTCGATCCCGTGCCATGATTCAAACCACGTCACGACGGCCGGACCGACCCAGGTGCTCGCCCCCGCGCCAAGGCCCAGCGCGGACAGCGCCGCCGCCTTTTCCTTGGGGCAGATCTGCGGCATCAGGCCCGACAGCGGCACGAAGGCAGCAACGGTGGCGCCATACAGCGCACCCATGGCGGCAGCAATCGCGAAGTTGCCCGGGAACATCAGCGGCACATAGTAGAACAGCAGGACCGTGATCGCGGCACCGACGCCACCACCGATGGCGACGACCGAACGGTGGCCAAGGCGGTCGGCCATCATGCCCGACACCAGGTTCACAAGGATGTTCGCCAGGAAGATGATCGACAGAAGCTGCAGCCACTGCGACAGCGAAAAGCCGATGACCTTGGTGAAGAACGCCGGCATGATGACCAGGAACGCATATTCCGACGCGGTGTCGATGATGCGCACGATCATGGCGATGAACGTCTTGGGTTCACGCCACAGGATGCTGACGGAACTGAAGAAGATCGTACTCGCAGGCGTTCCCGGTTCGGCAAGGCGCTTGCTGCCGGTGGGTTCGCGCGTCATCAGCAGCGCAAGCAGGCCACCGAACAGCACGAGTGCCAGCGAACTCCAGAAGGTCATCATCTCGCCAATCACGGGAATGGCGAAGCTGGCGAACAGGGAGCCAAGCGTCGGCAGGCCACCGGAAAAAGCGAACCAGAACCAGCCTGCCGCCGAACCAAGCTGGTGGCGGGGCGTCGCCGCCGCGATCCACACCAGGAAGCCATACGTGAACAGCGGATAGCCGAAGCCACGCATCGTATAGGCCGCAAGCATGATGGAATAGCTGTTGGTCGCAACGCCCAGGGACAGGAACGCGACCTCGAACACGGCCCAGATCGCAAGGCCGATCCACATGACCCGCTTGGGGCCCCACAGGTCGGACAGCGGACCCGATACCCACGAGGAGATGGAAACCGTCACTCCATAAATCGTGAAGAGCAGCGCGGTGTCACGGGCGGAAATGCCCTGCCCTTCAAGATACGGCGCGAGATAACCTGCCTCCACGCCGTCACCGATCATGAAGAACAGCAGGCCGACAAAGCCCCAGAACAGGGGGGTCGGGATGCCAAGCTTATCGGCAAGCGAAGTTCGTTGGGACAGAATGTCTGTCTGTTTCAAGGGGAGATTCTCCTCTTTCACAGGCAGCCAACACTAGATTGAGGGGCTCCGCCTCATTGCGGAGCGTCGATGCAGGCTGCGTCCACGATGCACCGGCATGCCGACATGCGATCGCGGAACCTCAGGTACGAAAAAGCGCGGTCACGCATGCTGCGCCGCGCGCACGGACGGAACTAACGCCGCAACCGGGAAAAAGTGCCGCCAGCAAGGCGACATGTCCGGGACGATGTGCGGATCGTTGCCGACCGTTCTGTTATGTCGTCCACCCACGGCTGAAATATGGGTCACGATATCGGCACCAGCCATATATGCGACAGTCAACATATCCCGTATCACCTGTATCAGGGGCGCGAATTCGTCTTCACGCGGCAATGGATGGACCATGAATTTTTAGGATCAGGCAAAATCATTACGATATCGAACGATTTTGCAGGGCCATATGTCTCTGCACCTCCCGATTTTATGCGACGCAATATATCGAATGGCTGATTTTATACTCAAAACAACATCAGAATGTAAGCAAATTTTCCAATTTTTGCCACGATTGTTATTTGTTGCTGATGGGACAAAGATTTTTTTGACACACATTGAGATATTGGCGCATCTTTTCCCCGTCCTGCCGTGCTGTCATACTCTGCCGTGCCCTTCCGGCGTGCCAACAGGCCGCGCGTCATGGCAGAGGTCAGCTTTCCCAATGTCGCCACCGGCGTCCGGGGCATAAGGTCATGGAACGTTTCACAGTGAGTCTCTTCGCACGTCCCCTTCTCTTCACGCTTCCGGCCCTTGTGGCGCTGCCTGCGTATGTCTGCACCCCCGCACAGGCGCAGAGCCTTGCGACACAGAAGGTACAGCGCGCGATGGACGTGCTGCATTTCAAGCCCGACGCCGCAAGCCAGCCCTGCCTGGACAAGCTTCAGGAACTCCACAAGGTCCAGGCCGTGATCGAAAAGGCGAGCGAAGGCAACCGCGACCCCGACCTGTCCCTTGCCCATGACGTCATGGAATCCGATTACGAGGATGCGACCGAAAGCTGCGTCCCCGATGCGGCAAAGCTCTGCAATGGCAAACAGTTCCAGTCGGACGCGCATTTCCGCCAGTCGTGCGAGAGCCTTGATGCGGTCATGTCCATCGATGGCTCCACCGAAGGCGAGGAAATGGCCACGCCCCCCGAAGGCTCCTCGCCTTCCGACGGTAGCGGCGGCTGACACCCGCCCCCATGGGGACCAGAAGCCCCTAAACCTCAAAGGTTTGTGGTGAAGCTTTTTCCAGGGTCTGTTGGGAATTAACGCGAATTGATGATTGCGGCGGTGAGATAAATCATCGCTGCGAATGATCTGTCGG